>JAOZOY010000002.1:0-2433 GCA_029933005.1 Deltaproteobacteria bacterium | reverse complement strand
TCTCTGCATCTCTGTGCCTGTGTGCCTCTGTGAGGGATTAACTTTCATTTCTCGATGTCCCATTTCATTCGCTTATCGGTTGTGCCGGTTCGCCGGGATGGCCGTTACCTTGAACGGTTTATTTACTGATCAAGCATGAGTTTTGGGCTGACAGTTTTATGTTCAATCGCCTCCTGTTCATCTGCCAGGTTAATTTCCAGAATGAGCCCTTCATACTCCACTGGCATGATGCCCCTGCAACTTAGCAGTCGGGCGGGGTGATCACAGATTCTTGCCATATAAACCCGCTCACAATCATGAATGATATCTGCTACCCAGTCCAGCATGTCCCCGTCAAAAGAATCAAACAGAGGTTCGGACATTCTTTCATCGATCAGGATCAGGCCATTTGCCTTTTCTTCATAAATTAAAAATCTTTCTGCCCGGCCAAAACGCTCATTCACCCTTTTTTTATCTGTTGAAACAACCGCTATTCGCATAATTCACCTGTCCAGAGAAATCCACCTTCTGTTGACTGCGCCGCAAATCAGGCCTTCCGTATCCGACAAGATCTTGTTCATTATCAATCAAGATATATGCCAGACCAGCCCGAAAAAAGACTCTGGACAACCTTCTGTTATGACCGCAAAAAAAATTCCCTCCTGTTGACCCCGAACCAAAAAGTTCAATTTTTTGGACAATCTTACCGGGTAATTCAATTTTTTAAACTCATGAATAACATAAAAATGGGACATCTCGATTTTCGCTGGAAATGCCATATCTTCAATGTACGACATAATACGGTTTGAGTTTATGAATTTCTTCGAGAAAAACGAATCTTTACAAATAGGGCAAAAAAAGACATTGCGCCAATTTTTATTTTTTGTTGTATTCATGGTTGATGGTCTTGTAAAAACTCCATTTTGCCATTTTTTATCATTCCTGCGCGGGAATGACGGAGAAAGGGACTTTTTACGAAGCCATCATGGTTAAAAAACATCATTCTCCTTTCCGTCAGCAGCTCTTTTCAACTGGAAAACAAACCATGCCGATATACGAATTTTATTGTAAAAACTGCCATACTATCTTCAATTTTTACAGTAGCCGGGTCAACACCGAAAAAATACCCTTTTGCCCGAAATGCAAAACAATAAAACTCAAACGCCAAATGTCTCTTTTTGCAACCATTGGCCGGGCCGGAGAAGATGAGGATATGATGCCTGACATTGATGAATCCAGAATGGAACAGGCACTGGCGGGATTAGCCCGGGAGGCGGAGAATCTCAACGAAGACGATCCCCGCCAGATGGCTGAATTCATGCGTAAATTTTCGAAAAAATCCGGTCTGAACCTCGGAGATGGCATGGAAGAGGCATTAAGCCGTCTGGAAGCCGGTGATGACTTGGATAAAATCGAGGCGGAGATGGGGGATCTTCTCGAAGGAGAAGACCCTTTTGCGCTTACAAGAAAAAAAACCGGAGAAAAATCAACCAAACGCTCACCGCCCTGCAAGGATGAAAAACTTTATGAACTCTAAAAAAAGGACAAAGGATCAGAGGGGCAAAGGGAGTGCTGCTGAATATTTACCAGAAAAGAAAAACTGCGGAAGACGCAGCCAGCCAGCCCAGCCCCTCGCTGAACTCACAGCAGGCGCCGAGGACATCACCGGTGACACCGCCAAACAGACGATGAGCATGAAACCGTAGCCACAGGACTGGCAGCTGGCAGACGGCAAAAACAATACAAAATGGCCAACCAAGAAAAAAGAAAGGGATCAATAGAAAAAAACCAATGGCAATCTCTCTACCGGAGACTTGGCCGACAAAGACGTGACCTGTGCCGGCCTCCCGGGGATAGCGACTTTTCCAGGCCAGGAGCACTATGGACCAGCGGGAAACAGCCGGCACGGAAATCAGCAGGAGAATCAATTTTATGAATGGAGTCCCGGCCTCTAACGAAAAATGGCCAAGCAGGGCTGACAGGGCGGCAATTTTCAATCCCAGGGTGACAATCAGGCCAATCACGCCAAAAGCACCGATTGCTGAATCCTTCATGATGGCAAGCCGTCGACTCCGATCAAAACTACCGCCGGAACCGTCAAGCAGATCCGCCACGCCGTCAAGATGAAGCCCTCTGGTCAACCAGGCCTCAAGGCCGACAAGCAGCACTGCCACAGGCAGGTCGACCAGTCGTGCGGCCTGCAACAGCAAGGTCAGAAAAATCAACATCAAGCCAATGAGCCAGCCGGCCAAAGGGAAAAAAGCAGCGCTCCGGACCAGATTCAAGGAGCTTATCTCCTTAGGCCCTATCGGCAGCAGGGTCAAAAAGGCAAGGGCTGTTCGTATTTCAGTAAGCATCGGTCTAGATTTTGTAACCGTTCACCAGCACATCACGGAGTTTACGCTTACCTCTTCGTCCATTTCGACCTGCTTGAATAACACCAGTATGCTTCGC
>JAOZOY010000076.1 GCA_029933005.1 Deltaproteobacteria bacterium | reverse complement strand
TGGCAGACACCGCTTCGCTGTTATAGCCACTCTATACGACAAGGCTCAGGTAAGGTAAGCGAAGATTCCGTGAGGTGCTGGTGAACGATAACCATAGTTACCAAAAATAAACATACATGTTATCTTCTTTTTCTCTCCACAATTTCAAGGGATTTCCTAAAAATATCCGCCGCAAACTTTTGCGGGATATCATTTCCCTGATTCTCATCATCAGCTCGGTATTGCTGGCCATCACCCTCTACCACGGTGCAAAAATTCGCCATGAGGCCTCGGCGACCATCATTGCCGATACCACCACCATTGTCAAAAAACGTTTCAGCCGTTTTATCGAGCCCATTGAGACCTATCTTGTCATGGGCGCGGAATGGGGGAAGTCCGGGATGCTGGAGGAGATGAGTGAACAGGAGCTGGTCCGGATGTTTATCCCCATGCTGACTATCTCCCCCAATATTTCAGCAATTATGATCGCCGATTCCACGGGCAGGGAATTTTTTTTAAAAAGGGATGAGGGGAAATGGCTCACCAGGATTTCCACCGGAGATACAAAAACGAGGCAGGCATCCTTGCAGGAATGGCATGACGCAAACCATCCTCTTCGTAGTTGGACGGAAATAATCGACTATGACCCCCGCCTGCGTCCCTGGTTTACCGAGATTCAGGTCAGAGAAAAGGGAATGATTAACTGGACTGATCCATATCATTTTTTTACTGAAGGCCGGATCGGGGTCACAGCCTCCATCGCCTGGCAGCATCCTGCCCAGGAGACTTTTTCGGTCATGGCTCTGGATCTTCTAGAGGATGATCTTCTCGCTTTCCTGAACAGTTTGCGTATTGGCGACCATGGCCATATCATTCTCATTGAGGAGGACGGATCTATCATCGCCCATAACAAAAACGACAGGATCGAGGATCAGGACGTTCAGGCTCCGGTGGCACGGGCCATTGAAATCTGGAACTCCGGGAATCGCCAAAAGACATCAGCCCTGGAATTTAGTGTCTTCGGCCGGTCATGGTGGGCCGGATTTACCCCCTTAAATGAGGAGAAGGAGGATGCAGCCTGGATCATGGTGATCATTCCGGAAAGCGAAATGATGGGCGACGTCAGAAAAAGCTGGCAGAAAATCGCCCTCATTGCCGTGGCCATTCTTGTCCTGGGATTCGTCCTTGCCCTGCGGCTGGTCAATAAATACAGCTACCAGCTCCGCGACCTGCCTCAACAGAATATCAGCAGCAGCCATGGACAGAAAGAGATTCTGGCCCTCATTGAGGCCGGGGAAAGTGCCACCCTGGAATTTAAATCCACCATGCGGATGAATTTGAAAACCGGTAAAAAGGGCAAGGAAATTGAAATAGCCTGGCTCAAAACAGTGGCAGCCTTCATGAACTCGGATGGCGGCATCCTCCTCGTCGGCGTGGAGGACAACGGAACGATAATGGGAATAGAAAGGGATGGCTTTGAGAATGAAGACCGTTGCCGGCTTTATTTTAAAAGTTTGATTAACCACCATATCGGCCCGGAATTTTCTCGATTTGTTACTCTCAAGATCTTTTTTCTGGATGAGAAAATGGTTCTGGTCATTGAATGTGAAAGGGTACGGAAACCGGTTTTTCTCACCGTCGGCAAGAATGAAGATTTTTTTGTCCGCTCCGGCCCTTCAAGTATGAAGTTAAGCATGAGCCAGATGATGCAGTATCTTGAGGAAAGACCATAAACAATACGTTTTTTTTGCCTGCAGATTTCTGCGGAGAAAACAATAATGACGAAACAAGACAATTACACCATGGGATCCGATGCGGTCCGCGATGCCTGGTTGACGAATTTTTATACTGAAAACCATCTGGCCTATGAAACCTTTCCTCACAAAGTGGCATCTCCAGAGCAACTGAATTTTATGATTTATATGGGGGGTGAACAATTCTACTACCCCTGTTCCGATGAACTATTTGTTGCGATTATCGAAAAACGGGCCGGTATCTTGTTGACTTCGGCCTACAGTGAAATTTGGAGCAGGATTGAGGCGTTGGTTCCACAGGTGATTGAAGATGTCTACAAGCAACAGTACCTGCTCAGCCTGCTTTCCATGAAATATCAGCATGAAAACATCTCCCAGGTTTTGCTGCCTACTCGTCTTGAAAAACGGCTGCTTGCTATTTTCACAACCATTTCCGAAGTGAACCGGCCCCTTGGGTATCTGCGTGAAATAGAAAATAAACGGGCGGCACGCTTTCTTGCCTGCAATAAATTTCAGCAGGTTTTCACATCCCGCAAAGGACTCCAGATTGACAGTCAATCTACTTTGGAAGAAATAGATCTGCAGATCTATCTGCTCAGGTTGCAGAGACTTTTTCTCCTGTCTACTGTAGAAGACATCTGGCAACAACATAAACCGCCGGCCATGGATGTCCTGGAGCCGATTTTGAATTCCGCCATCAACACGGAAGGGTGGGAATGGCTTTGTGATCGTTTACGCCGGTTCATTTCTACCCGGAAACAATCCTATCTACTCTGGATTGCCGGCCGGTCCGGTGAAATTATGTTTGATCTTGCTATCATCCGCCTGCTGATGAAGCTTGGAGTCAAGGTGATCCTTACCGTTAAGCAGGATTTTTATTACCGGGAAATTTCATTTGGAGATATCCTTGAAGATCCTGTATTGGATATGGCCTTAGCCGGTGCAACTATTGTCAGTGATAACACAATTTCAAAGAATGAGCTGCTTCGCCTGCTGCACGAGGACAACAGGCTTCTCGTTATTTCCGATGGCACCGGTGAACAGTTCAATCCGTTACTTACTTCTGTAACTTTTGCCAGAGCCTTTAAAGAGGCTGATCTTGTTGTCAGCAGGTGTCCGGGCAGTCGGGAATGTATAGCCAATCGTTTTTTATTTACCAGGGATATGGTTTCCATTATCCGTAAGGGTAACGGTACGGTAGGGGTCTCTCTGAAGAAACGCCATCCGGCAGTGATTCGTTTTTCCGAATACGATCTCAGGGCCAAGGCGCAATACCTGATGAATAAGGCTAAAAAGGAAAAACAGCAGGGCAGGAAAATCATGTTTTACTCGGCCATTGTTGGATCTATTCCCGGCCAACTGGAAGTGGCCAAGAAAATATTGAATGTTTTTATAAAACATCTCCGATCAACCCTGGATGACGTTATGGTTATAAATCCCGGAGAATACTTTGAGGAAGGTATGGATGCCGACGACATCATGTACATGTGGGAAATTTTTCAACGATCCGGCATGATCGATATCTGGCGTTTTCAAAGTTTTGCCGACGTTGAACATTCTTTTAAGCTGATGAAAGAAAAGGTGCCACCTGAGTGGACAGGAAAGGATGCGACCTATTCCACCGGTTGCACAAAGGAGATGGAGATCGCCATGGATATGCAAAAAAAATATCCGGAAATGCAGCTCATTGGTCCATCATGGGAAAAATTTCAGCGGCGGCGTGAATATGGAGTAGGTAAACTCTATGATCGAGCCCTGGCCGATGGAGAATAACATCTGAATTGAGTGGCAAATCGCTCAATTCAGGTTCCGTAAATCAGACTGGGAGGTTGTCCGAGAATAGCAATTTTTTCTCAAATCGAGGCATTTCGAAAAATGGCAGCCATCATATAATTGATATCAAAGTCTCGTAACCTCGCTTACCTACGAGCATTATTTTTTTGCAATAACGAAATAAGCGTAGCCTTCGAGAATTGGGAAAAAAAGGGCCTGCTCGGACAGCCTTTTAGTATCGAGAACGACGCTTTGTCCGTTTATTCTTGCGCTGTGGCTGCACCTGGTTAACTTTGATCTCTCTTCCCCCGAGCATGCTTTTGTTCAAGGCTTTAATCGCTTGATCCGCTTCTGAATTGTTCGGCATGTCGATAAAGCCAAAGCCTTTTGGTCTTCCTGAATAGCGATCCATGATCAAGTTGATACTGGCAATTTCGCCAAACTCAGAGAAAAGTTCTTTTAATTCAGTTTCGTTTACACTGTAAGGCAGTTGACCTACATAAATATTCATAATAACTCTCCTCAGTTTTTTTGCTGTACCACGATTTGCCGTAACTGTATCTACCGACGGATTCCACACGGAGTTAAGGGTAATTTATAGCCCAACCTGAACTGTTACAACATTTTCTATTATTGATGGCTTCGTAAAAAATCAAAATTACAACTTTGCTTGACGCTAAATCAGATAAGCGAACAAAGTGGAACTTCGACTGGTTATGAAACATTGTTCGTCGTTCTCGTTGTTTTTTACGAAAACGACATTATTAACATGACACATTCTATGCAGCCTTAAACTTGCGCCCTTTTCGATGGCGTATTCCACCAGGTTTGGGTCGACTTGTAGGGTGATTGGTTCTGGAAACCTCAATGGAAACTGTTTTGCCATTGATTTCCGCATGTTGAAAAGCGGCAAGTATCTGGGGGGTAAATCTACTGTCTGCTTCAAGCCGGGCAGTGTTCCGCAAAATTTCAATTTTTCCTACTTTGATGCGCCCAACACCCGGAATACCATTAATTTTGCCAATCAGCCCCTGAGGCATAATCCCCTGACGTCGGCCAACATTAAGAAAAAATTGGGTAAACTTCTGCTTGCGGGGTGAATTGTGATGAAACTCCCCATGCTGGTATACTTTTTTTCCATGCCGCTTTTTTTCCCGACCACTTACATTGAGATCAGGCGCATTTTTGTAATATTTCAAGAACCGATTAAACTCCAAAGAAATAAATTTTTTGATCAGCTCTTCTCGATCCAGTGCCCCAAGTTTTTCTGAGATTTCTGCATACAGTGGATCAATCTGGTCATGATCCACCTCAACTTTCGTAACAACATCAACTAAGTTAACCAGCTGTTTTTTGCAAATATCAGCGCCTGAAGGAATACGGCACTGCTTAAATTTCTTTTTAATATTTTTCTCAATTTGCCTGATTTTAAATCGTTCCTTCATATGAATGATAGCGACTGATATTCCAGTACGCCCAGCCCGCCCGGTACGACCGCTTCTATGGGTATAACCAGCATTATCGTCAGGCAGATTGTAATTGATCACATGGGTCAGATCATTAACATCCAGACCACGAGCAGCGACATCAGTTGCCACAAGGAGCTGCAGATTCCTGCAACGGAATTTTTTCATCACTTGATCGCGCTGGGCCTGGGACAAATCCCCGTGCAAAGCATCGGCATTGTATCCATCCTGAATTAATTTATTGGCGACTTCATGAGTTTCCTTCCGGGTGCGGCAAAAAATAATTGAATAATTGTCGGGGCAATTGTCTACGATTCGCTTTAAGGCAGGATATCGATCCCTGGCATGAACCATGTAATATTCATGGCGTACATTTTCGGCGCCTGCATTGCGTTGGCCGATTGTAATTTCAACAGGATCAGACATATATCTGCCGGCTATGGCTTTCACCTCTTTCGACATCGTTGCCGAAAACAACAAAGTATTTTTTTCTGCGGGTGTCTGGGCCAAAATGGCGTTGAGTTCATCCTGAAAACCCATTTGCAGCATTTCATCAGCTTCATCAAAGACAACATAACGTACGTCTGAGATGTTAACATTGCCGCGATTGATTAAGTCATTTAAGCGGCCCGGAGTTGCAACAATAATCTGGACACCTCTACGCAGGGAATGGATCTGCTGCTCAATACTTGCACCGCCGTAAACGGCTAATACTCTTAAGCCTTTAACGTGGCGGGAAAAAGCCTCCAGATCTCTGGCTACCTGCACACAAAGCTCCCTCGTGGGACACAGAACCAACCCTTGAGTCTGCCTGTTTTTTGAATTTGCCAGCTGAATCAATGGAACGCCAAACGCAGCTGTTTTCCCTGTTCCCGTTTGTGCCAGGCTTACCATATCTACTTGTCGTTCAAGCATTAAGGGAATCACCTGTTCCTGAACCGGGGTTGGTTCTTGAAATCCTAAAAATGATAACCCTTTAAGAATATCGTTGTTTATGCCAAGATCTGCAAATACGTTCATCATGTTTATTTTTTTGAGCTAAGGAGTGAGTTGTGAATTACAAAGGGGACAGACTGATCAAAAAAAATGCCCTGCGATATGCAGGGCATTCGAGATATTATCTTGAAAACTGTTTAAAGCTGAACCACATTAGCTGCAGCAGGGCCTTTTGCCCCTTCAACGACTTCAAAAGTAACAGATGCGCCTTCATCAAGTGTTTTGTAGCCATCAGCTTGAATTGCAGTATGATGGACAAAAATATCCAGACCATCTTCCTGCTCAATAAAACCAAAACCTTTTGACGCATTAAACCATTTTACAATACCTTTGTTCACTTCTAACTACTCCTTTCAATGCGGCCCTCTGTCAGAGCCATTAGTTAAGCGAGAATATTATCCGGAAACCAGTTAAAAAAAAACCGCCCAATCCATTATAAGAGGATTGAGCGGTTTGAAATGAAAGTCTCTCACGATAAAACAGATAATACTCTAATATGAATTTGTCATATTACTTCATGCCGACAATAAAGCAAGTTATTTTTTTCTCATCAGGCAGACCCAGTTTTTAGGCGGTATCTCTTGGTCGGTATCAAAACGGTTGGCAATAAGTGACAGAATTTCGAAACAAGGTTCAACGGCATTGACAATTTGTCGGGCGCTGAGTTGTGGAGGTCCGGGGCCTTTCCGTGTTTCATCAACGTTTCCGGTCAAAGTCAGCCACAGCCCGCCATTTTTCAGGATCTCAGCAACTTTTTCGGCAAATTGAACGAGTTTGCCATCACGAAAATGATGGAGGCATCCCCGGTCGAAGGCGAAATCATAAGGCAGACCAGGGAGGTGATTGCCGAAAAAGTCGAGTTCATAAAACAGGCAATCAGACTTTGCCTTTCGAGTCTTTTCCCTGGCTTGATTTATCGCAATCTCCGTTTTGTCAATGCCAACGGCTTCAAATCCCTGCTGCTGCAGCCAGATCACATTGTCTCCGCTGCCGCAGCCGATATCCAGCGCTTTGCAGGGTTGAATCGGCGTATGCCGGACAATGTTGATAAGGTTGTGGTCGGCCCGGTGAATTTCCCAGGGAGTATTTCCACTTTTATATCTTTTTTGAAATGGCATGTTTGCGGTGTATCAAGATGATAAGGAATTAAAACGGCGGTTCTTCCATGTCGCCGGGCACGGTTGGTTCAGGGACGGGTGGGTCCTCATAGCCGCCACCGGATTGCTGGCCCCTGCTATCAAGCATTTTCATTTCACGGGCAACTATTTCCGTTGTGTACCGTTTATTGCCGTCCTTATCTTCCCACTGCCGGGTTTGGATTCTTCCTTCAATATAGACCCTGGAACCCTTGGACAGATATTCGCCACAAATTTCTCCAAGCCTGGCAAAGGCGACAATTTTATGCCACTCGGTGTGCTCCTGCAGCTGACCGTCCTTGTCTTTCCATTTTTCGCTGGTGGCCAGAGAAAAATTGGCCACGGCCGTGCCGTTCTGGGTGTAGCGGACTTCCGGGTCTCCGCCCAGATTACCTATAAGAATTGCTTTGTTAACCATGGTGACTCCTTGCTAAGATATGTAAAATGTAATTATTCAGGTGGCCCAGCAAATTGACCTAACTACCGTTGTGTAACTGTTATAAATGTCGATCACTCCAGTGAGTAAAAAAAATAAACTGTTGATAGCCATTTTTTCTCTTGCGAGCGACAGATGAATAACTTCTTTCTTAAACGGTCTATCATTAAAAGTTTAATAATCTACCCTAAATGTTTTGAGAAAGAAATGATGTTTCTTAAAAAAAAGAACTGGATTTACGGATTATTTTTTAGAAAAGTTCAACTGTTCATGATCAGTAGGCCCTTGTTACAGGATTAACTGGTCGCAGCATGGAGCTGGGGGCAGCACTTGTGATGGGATGGGCCCGATCAATCGCGTTTGATTGCCAGGTAGACTTTATGTGGTCGAAAAGGCGGGATCTGCAACCTAACGTACTTGTGTAGTCAACAGCAGATCTAAATAGGCGAAGATGAGGCAATCCTGAACAGTTATGATTTTTTTTGCGTTGCCAGATCAAGAGCCTCCGGGAGATTGGTGCTTTCTCCAGCGGCAAAGCCGCTTTCCCGCCAGATTTCATCACTTTCCATGCAGAGGTAGATACAGGTATCAGGAGAAGCCCTGCATTTCAGACACTCAAGGATATGGCGGTACATTTCTACCCGAAGAGAGCGGAAGTAACGGTATTTACCGTCTAGGCCCATGATGAATTCTTCATGGAAAAATCTGGACTTTGGGAAGCGGGTCAGGGCAATGGGACGCAAAGCCGGCAGAAACCGTAATGCCCCCATGCTGATCCAGACAATTTTTTCAGCCGGCACCATATCAAAAAGTCGGTTGATGGTTTTCTCGTAACCCTGTTGCCAGCCATCATGATAAATGATCGGATCAAAATGAAAGGCGAGCTTATATCCCCATGATGCGCAACGAGCCGCAGCCTCCAGCCGTTCATCCAGAGAGGCGGTTCTAAATTCCTCGCCGGCCATTATGGGGCCGCTGTTCAGAGACCAGGCCATGATAGTACGGCCGCCGTGCTTCAGACCCTTGAGTTGGTCAACTACGGCGCTTTTTGTTTTCAGCTCCAGAATAGCCGTGGACTTATCTCCCATGTATTCCACCAGGATGCAGCTGAGGCCGGTCAGGGTATCCAGGGCCATGCTGTCGGTGAATTCGCCGGTGCCGATGCGCCAGAACTGGCTGGTTCTGGTCAGGGCCAGATCAAGTTCGGCCAGCAGGTCTTCCACATTGACAAAAAAGGATAAAAAAGGATTATTAAGATAGGCCTGCAGGATGCAGTAGACGCAATCCATGGGGCAGTTCATGCCGATATTCAGTACTTGGTAATCGCAGCAACGGTATTCTCTGGTGCCGGGGCAGGGTTTAAAAAAATGGCCCCGGTTGCGGCAGAGAAGCAGTGCCTGTTTCCCCTGGTTCAAGCTATGGGGATAGGGAAGTTTGAACTCAGGTTGGCCCTGGTCCTTGATGGGGCGAATGTCCGCATGACCTGCTCGGGCCAAAATTTCTTTGGTATAAGGGAGATCAAGGCAGCTTTCCTCCACGAAAATGGTGCGGACGTGGCGGGCCGGATCACGGGGCTTGAATGTTGTATTTTTATGCGATGACATTGATGAAAGATACTGGAAATGATAATGACTGAATCCTGTTGAGTCCATTTCGGTCTGGATTCTGACCGGGCAGATTCTCTCTTCAGCTCAAGCTCTGTCCTTCCAGAATAGCCACTCGCGAAGCGGCCTGGAGAAGCATCTCCTTTGTCTTTATGTCCATCTCCTTAAAGCAAACACCCATCCCCTTGTCCTGAAGCGGTCCTCTGTAATTGACCCAGACAACCTCGGCATTGACATTGAACTTCATATCTTCAATTTTAAAAGAAAGTTCCAGGGAACGCCCTACGTTGGTCGGGCTTTCAGTGCATAGAAACATTCCGTCAGGCGAAATATCTTTAGACAGAGAAATCAGATAGTCTCCTTCAAGGAAAAAATTCACATCAATCTTGACCGGAATACGTGGGCTGATTCTTTTTTCTGCGCTATTCATTATCGTTGTCTCCAGATTGTCTTCATGCAACCTCGCTTACCAACGAGGAGGCTGTTTTTAGAAAAAAGAAAGGAGATGCTTCTTTAATTTAAATAATAAAATATTTTATTCTGTAACGTCAAGGAGATAATGAGATCAGATCTTTGCCGCCCGGTGAAGAGACTGACAACTCCCGGTAATAAAGTACGATGGAAGGTCAATAAAGAGATGAAACGGTGAAAAGGAGGTCATTTATCCTGTCATCGGTTAAAATGCGGTGCCAGTTGATTTCAGCGAATATCCGCCGGAGAAAATGATCATCGTCTGCTGCTGTCGAGTCAGGGCTGGAAAATTACGGTAAAATTTCTTTGAAATGGGATGTTGAGACATGCTCCAGCAGCCGAGGATCGAGGTGGACGCCGCAATTCTGTTAAAACCCACAAAAAATCCACAGACAAATAGAGGCGTTCATTGATTTTTTTAATTTTTAGTTTTTTTGAAAAGGCTGAAATTTTCCGGAAAAACGAATTAATTCCAGTAATCCGGACAGGTTTTTTGGAAATTACCATCCTCTCTAACCCAGGTCAGGTTCACTAATTTCCAAATAGTTATTTAGTTTTTAAGCAGTTAAGTATTCTGTCGGTTCTGTGGCGTGGAAATTGCTTTTTTAACCTTTAGTCACTTTTGATACTGCAGAGATGCTTTATAAAACTTGCTAAAGATAGCTGGCGGTCAAATTTGTTAATTTAAGGACAGCTAAAAAAGGAGAGATTATGCAAAGGTTCTTGTTCAGTCTACTTATTGTTGTCTTGGTTAATCTGGGCCTTGCATATCGTACGTATGCTCAAGAAAAAATTGCTTTTTCATCTGATCGAGAAGGAAACTATGAGATCTATACTGTAAATCCATCTGGATCAAACCTAAAGCAGATAACAAACCATACCGGAGATGACATACAGCCATCCTGGTCGTCGGATGGGAGATCTCTTGTGTTTTGCTCGGATCGTGATGGCGATTGGGAGATCTATACGATGAAAACTGATGGTTCCAGTCTTCGCCAGTTGACGAGCAATTCAGATAGTGATCGCGGACCGACCTGGTCACCTGATGGCAGATCAATAGCCTTCCATTCATATCGTGATGGAAACTGGGAACTTTATGTCATGAACAGTGACGGATCCAATCAGCGAAATATCACCAACAGCAGTGCAACCCAGACCTACCCTTCCTGGTCACCTGATAACCAATTTCTTATATACAATTACTATGATTGGCAGAAGGGGGACAATAACTGGGAGGTTTACAAAATACGAGTCGACGGCTCCAACCCAATGGCGCTCACCAGTAATCCTGGTGTGGATCAGCATGCTGCCTGGTCACCTGATGGACAATCTATTGCATTTTGGTCCGAGAGAGATGGTGACTGGAACATCTATTTGATGAATAGCAATGGTAGTGATCAGAAAAAAATATCTATTACCTCTCCCCAACCGGGTATTCAGAGTCACGTTGCCTGGTCGCCGGACAGCCGGTTTATTGCGTTTCCAAGTTTCCATGATATTTATAAGATGAATGCTGACGGGTCCGACCAGGGCAACTTGACCAACAATGACAGTAATGATTTCTATCCCGCTTGGACAGGGGCGATACCGGGTGGCATATTGACTATATTAACACCTGTCTTGGGTACCATAGGCGCTCAGAGTAATTGGGGAGCAGGGTGTCCAAAAAATAAGGCTCCTACTTTTACAAAAGTCGTTGCAACTCGAACTACCCTCCCCTTTGGACGAAATGAAGGCCGTAATGACGGCGTCGTCGATCTTCCGGGTTTCACGAGTGCTTTTTTCGCTTTGATCCTCCCCCCAACAATCACCCTGGACGGCAACGGTGACGGAAAATATGACGGTCAGGATCCGATAGTATTAGCTGCCGCCAATATTCCGAGTTATTGTACTTTACTTGTTGCCGAAGGGATCACCGATCCTGATGGAGACCCAATGGTATTCCGCTGGGAAAAGCCAAAGACCGGATCATATTACTCTACTGGTGGGCCAGGCTCAAGTTTCGCCGCAGGCCAAAAAATTACCGATCTCGACCAGTATAATCGCAATAGTATCATCTGGGAGCCAACAAGTCTTCTCTTTCCTGTCCTCGACCATAATCTGATGGGAAGTAGCACCTCATTGGGATTTTTTGTAGAGGATGACCCCTCGGCCCGGAACCAGCCCTTCTGCCCAAGGCTGAGAAAAAAGAAAAGCAAATCAAGATACAGCCAGTTAAATTATGGAGATATCATCCACCTGGAACTCGAACTTCTCGACCGGCAAACAATCCCCAACACTCATCCAGATCCCGACTACCGAGGAGGCATAGAGGTCAATTTCTTTGCTCAAATTATAGGCAACTACGAGGCGGCCACAGAGACAACCTTTCGTGTAGAGTGCGGCAACTATGACGACACCCTATTTGATCAGAGTGGTGCGACTAACGGTGGCGTTCTCCAATGTCAATATAAACGAAATGAAGTCGGTAACATGGTGACCATTACTACCGTAGGCAGTTCTTTTGGGCCTCGTAATCGTAACAATCCCTATGTCCATCCAGTGGACAACATTCCCTTTACGATGGAGACGTTTTACAGCAAGGGTGGCACAATTGGAGATACCTTGACAACCACGCTGGATCAGGATGTCGGAAGATTGTCCATCCAGCTGTGGGATTCAGGAGCCCTGAAAGACGATGCTTTTGCGCTTTATATTGACGGGATTTACAAAGGGGAAACCCCGCCAGGTTCTTCGAATCTTTTCTTTATTGATGATCTTTTAAGCGGTCTCCACGAGATGGAGATCCGGGTTAAACTTGCCCCAGACGACATCGGCACCTACACAGTTCGGCTGTTTAACGAAGCCACTTTCAGTGACGGAACTGATATCAAAACTGGTGGCCCACGTGAGGGCACTGTTATCACATTGGAGTTTATAATTCCTTAAAAGATGCCAGCTGCTGTCGAGTCAGGGCTGGAAAATTGCGGTCATGCTTTTTTCAGGAAAAGATAACAGGCCAGGCCGAGGAGAATGACGGCAAAGATTTTTTTAAAATGGGCTGTTGAGATATGTTCCAGCAGCCGAGGTCCGAGCTGGGCGCCGACAATTCCGCCGAGACCCAGCATAATGCCGGCTCGGTAGTCAACATTGGCGAATTTATTATGGGCCAGAAGCGCCGATGCCGCAATGACCAGAATGGCCAGGAAGGATGTCCCCACCGCCTTTTGGGCGGAATAGCCCATAAAGAGCAGCAGCGGAATGGTGAGAAAACCGCCGCCGAGACCGGTAAACGAGGCACCGAGACCCACAAAAAGCCCACAGATAAGCAGGGTAACCGAGGTGTTCATTTGGTTTTCCTTTAATTTTGTTTCCTTTTTTATAGCAGCTATCCCTTAAACCTGTAAAGGAAAACTGACTAATCGTATCCATAGGTTTTCCGCCAAATTACATAAACCGGCACTGATCCTGATCCTTTGGCTTGATCGAAATGATATGGTTCGCTCTCTTAGGGTTTTTCATAAAACTCAACTTTCCGGGTTAATGTATTGTATGGATTTAATGATGTTTTTTCG
>JAOZOY010000026.1:34154-37958 GCA_029933005.1 Deltaproteobacteria bacterium | reverse complement strand
ATGGCTCATGGCTCATGGCTCATGGCTCATGAGTCAACAACTCTATTTTCAAACAATATGAATCTATTTATTCTTCTGCCGGTGATATTCGGCTCATCATTGCTTTTAACCATGATCGGTCTCGGAGGAGGACTGATCTTCTCTCCCCTCTTTGTCCTGATCGGCTTCCCGATCTCCACAGCTGTCGCGGCATCACTTTTTTTAAACGGCATCGCCGCCCTTTCCGCCCTCATTGTCTATATGCGGAAAAAAATGGTGGACTACTCCGTGTCCCTCCCCCTGGTGGCAACCTCGCTGATTGGCGCGCCAATGGGAGCGATGATGACCCGCAAGGTCAATATGTCTGTCTTTCTCGGCATTTTGGCCGCAGTCCTTTTTCTGGCGGCAATGCGGATGCTGTTTTCCAAAAAGGTTCAAAGCCGGGGCGCGGCCGCAAGCCGGCAAATGAGAATCATTGGAGGCGGCGGGATCGGCTTTCTCATCGGTTTTATGGGAGGCCTTCTCGGGATCGGTGGCGGGGTGTTTGTTGTACCTCTGCTGATTTATATACTTAAAGTTCCGACCAAGGTTGCGGCAGCATCTTCCATTTTTATTGTCTGTTTTTCCTCCTTTTCAGGATTTATCGCCCATGCCGCCACTGCCACGCTTGACTGGCGATTTATTATTCTTGCCTCAATCTTCTCTTTTGCCGGCGGCCAGATCGGTTCACGCATTATGGTAAAAAAACTGAAGGGTAGAAACATCCGCATCCTGTTCGGCATCATCCTCCTGTGCATGTGCGCAAAGCTTATCCACAGGGCATTTATGTAACTTCTCAGATGGTTAGGCCAATTTGATGAGAAAAACGAAAGGAACGGGCAGGTCATAAACGTCTGATGACCTGCCCTATCTTGGGCAACAATTCCACTGCCGGAAAAATTATTACTTAATATTGATGGTCAGCGTTGCCTCATTCACCTTGATGGACGCATATTCCGTGGCAGGAAGCCCCATGTACTCTCCCACGGAACTAGGGACCTGGCTGTAAAAGAGTTGAGCCTCAATCGTCATTGGCCCGGCTGCAGCGTCTGTTGGAACAACCCATCTATATTTCTCAATCTTCATTTCCCTGGGTCCGATCCGGTAATCAATACCGGTGTTTTCAGCAGTGTACCATTGGCAGATCGTCATCCTGCCCTCGGGATCAAAAAACGGCCGGCGGAATATCCTGGAGCCGTCGGGAACAATACCATCCCGGCTGAGGCCCTTCCAGTCTTTAACCTCCATAATTTCTCCCATGGCTTGGTAGGCCAGGGCCTTGGAGTCGGCAATGGTGTATTCTTCTCCCGAGAAACCTTTTGGCTCCACCGGAATATTGAATGTCTTACCGGCCGAATCAATGCCCCGCATCTCAAGCCAGAGCATCCGCTCTTCAGTTGAACCCGAAGGCACGTAATGACCAGCCTTGCCGTTAAAAAGTTCCGCCCTTAACCCCACGTTGTCGCCCGCTGAGACAGAGGTCTTTCCAGTATAAAGGGCCAAATCAATGGCGCCGGCCAGTTTGCTGGCAAAATGAGAGCCGTGGAAAACATGGTGGGCAACATCCTCCCTGGGCTTAGCGCTCTTGTTCTTGGCGGCTTTGCCCGCCGCATCATACATATGACAGTCCTGGCAGCGAGTGCCCTCTTTGGCATAAGGGCCTGCTTTCCATTCCCGGTAGGTGGATTTCACCCAGGCTCCGTAAGGACTCTGCTCGTCGTGGCAGGTAGCGCAAAGCTCGGAGCTGCCGGTGAATTCCGAAAATTCAACCCCGTGAACCGGAGATTTGGCATCAGACCGGGGTCCCTGCATTGTTTTTCCCGGTTCAATGGTGAAGCTGAAATTAAAAGGTTCGGCTTCCGTACTGCCGGTAATATGATGACAGACCTCACAACTCACGCCCTCATTGGCGCGGGTGCCGGCAGCAACGTCTTTCGGGGGAATATCCCCGGACAAAAAGGCAAGAGGGCTGTGGCAACCGATGCAGCCGGCCTTGACCCCCGCAACCTTCTCCAATTTCTGCGAATGGGGCAGAGCCAGTTTAAAATACTCAGCCTCATCCCATTCATGGGTGAAAGACTGGGCCATAAGACTCTGCTTCCACTCCTGAAAAATCGCCTTGTGGCAACCGCCGCAATAGGTAGGTTTCTTAAAATCATTGTACACAAACGAGCCCATTTCAGCGCCCTGGGCCGTCTGGGTGGAACATAGAATGCCAAAACCCAGCCCCAATGCCAGAATACTTCCGCCTCTTCCTTTCATGAAATACCTCCTGATTTTTTTGCTTATATTGAAAGACATCAACTTCCTGAAAGCCTTAGAAATCCTGTGCTCCCTCGCAGATGAGGAAAGCATTAACGCTTTTCGCCTTTTTATCTCTTTGCAGATTGGTGTGAAGAATGCAAGTTACACGAAATAAAGACCAAACTTGAGAGATAATCAAGGAATCAAGCATAGACCGCCCTAACCCTAACCCACTAACGTGGAATAAAACATCAAGTTTTTCAGAACTCTTTTCAGTACTCGCTTGGCGGGTGTATGTCCCTATAACAGTAGAGGCAAACTTTTTATTTCAAAAAAATTTTTGATTTTTTTGCCACTCTTTTCAGTGTCCCCTTGAGGGGTACAAACAACACGAAAATAATTCCTAAGGGACTAAAGATTGTATAACTTCAGACAGGATAAATTGAATTAGCGAGAAGTGGCTGGGAGACAGGGATTCGAACCCCGATAAGCAGAGTCAGAGTCTGCTGTCCTGCCGTTAGACGATCTCCCACCCGTTCGAATATGCCGCAAAAATTAATGAAACCAAGCTGAAAAGTCAAGAGAAAACTAATCAACTACGCAGCAGAAGGGGCAAAGAGGCAAAGGTTCAAAGGGAGTCACCCTTTTCCCCTTTGTCCCTTTCCCTTCAACCATGGATCGTAATGCCCGCATAACCGACAACCTGATTCACATCCCCGCTCACTTCTCCGGAATCAGTATAACGAACAAGTTCGGCCCTGGTTGCGCCAAGCTCCAGGGCGGCGATCAGAGTGATGGTTGTCGGCATGATGCCGCACATGGAAATCCGCTGCCCCAAAACAGTATCGTAAAGCCCCTGGGGATCAAGCTCCAGGATATGACGGATGGCCTGTTGATCTTTGTGACTGGCGGATTGCCGCGATTCATAATGGGTCATATCCGTGCTGGCAACGATTAAAACCGGTTTATCATACTTTTTAATCGCTGTTGCCAGTGTTTTACCAATTTCCTCACAGAAGGCGTAGGAAATGTGGGAAATGACCAGCGGTGCGATGGTCAATTTCTTCTGCTGATATTGCAGAAATGGCACCTGCACCTCAAGGGAATGTTCGTTGCGGTGGCAGACCTCGTCTTCCTCCACCAGAGTTGAATAAGTCAGGATAAGTTGAGCCAGCTCTTCATTAATAGGGACTTCACCGAGGGGCATATCCCATGAACCATGGGCCATCAGGCCTATCGAGGCGCCGTTGCCATGATGATTGGGGCCCAGGATGATGACATCTTCCGGAATGATAATCCTGGAAAAAGTTTCTCCGGCCACGCTACCTGAATAAATATAGCCGGCATGGGGAGAGATAGCGGCAATCGCACTTTGTTTCTCTGCGGTTCCGGGAATCAGGCCGGAAAGGGTTTGTGAAAGAATGGACGGATCGCCTGGGTAAAATTGATTGGCAACAACCGGTGTTCTTCGCATCGCAGCCTCCTCTTTGCTTGGCTCATGGGTGTTAGCTCATGGCTCGTGGCTCATGGGTGTTGGTGTTG
>JAOZOY010000026.1:16879-34054 GCA_029933005.1 Deltaproteobacteria bacterium | reverse complement strand
TTGCTTGGCTCATGGGTGTTAGCTCATGGCTCGTGGCTCATGGGTGTTGGTGTTGGTGTTGGTGTTGCCATCAGCTATCAGCCATGAGCTATCAGCTATCAGCCATCCGGTAACTTAACCTGCCAGGTCGTTCCTTCCGCCCCATCTTTGATGTCAACATTCAGGGCCGACAGCTTATCACGAATCTCATCGGCCAGCACCCAGTTTTTCTGCTCCCTGGCCTTGCTCCGATCTTGGATAAGAGAGTCGATTTCGGTCGGATCAATTTCAAGACGGGCAAGAATTTTTTGCTGTTTTTTTTCGATATAGATCCGCGGATCTTCCAACAGCAGGCCCATGATTGCCGCAAGTTCCCTGATCGTCCCGGCCCCTTGATGAAGCAGCTGCAGATCTTCGGTACAGGGATCATTGGGCAAACCCTGGCGAATAATGTTTAAACTTTTGACGACCTCAAAAATATGCCCCATGGCCTGGGCCGTATTAAAATCATTATCCATGGCCTTGACAAATCGATCGGCCAGGGAGATGATTTTTGTAATATTCTTTTTGCCGGCTGACCGGGGTTTGTCTTCCACACCCCGGTTCGGCAAATTCGCTATTTCGGCAAGACAGGTGTAAAGACGGTCAAGACCGCTTTCGGCATCCCGCATTGCTGTTTGCGAAAAATCAATGGGAGAACGATAATGGGTTGAAAAAATAAAAAAACGCAGAACCTCGGTTGGATACTGGGCCAGAATGTCCCGGATAGTAAGAAAATTCCCCAGGGATTTTGACATTTTTTCATCTTTTATGGTGACAAAACCATGATGAATCCAGGTTTGAACAAAAATCTTGCCCGTGGCCCCTTCACTTTGGGCTATTTCATTTTCATGATGCGGAAAAATCAGGTCCTTACCACCGCCATGGATATCAAATGAATCACCCAGATATTTCCGGCTCATGGCGGAACATTCAATATGCCAACCGGGCCGTCCCGGGCCCCAGGGACTGTCCCAGATCGGTTCTCCGGGTTTACTGCCTTTCCAGAGAGCAAAATCCATGGGATTTTGCTTCTTTTCGTTGATGGAAATTCTTGCCCCCGCCTTCATATCATCAAGGTTTCTGCCAGACAGACGGCCATACGATTTGAACCGATCAACCCGGTAATAAACATCACTTCCCTGCTGATAGGCATACCCTTTTTCAATGAGGATTTCTATCATCTCAATGATCTCGGGAATATGTTCCGTTGCCCTGGGCTCCAGATCCGGAGGAGCAACTCCAAGACTTTCCATGTCTTCATGAAAGGCCTGAATAAATTTATTGGCAAGTTGCTCGGTTGTGGTATGTTGCTCCTGCGCCCGGTTAATGATTTTATCATCAATATCCGTAAAGTTGCGGACATAGGTGACCTTGTAATTCCGAAAACGAAGATAACGAACAATCATATCAAAGACCAGGGTCGAGCGGGCATGGCCTATGTGACAATAATCATAGGCCGTGATACCACAGACATACAGCTTGACATGGCCTTTCTCCAGGGGTTCAAGAGGAACCTTCTTGCCGGATTCAGTGTTATATATTATTAAAGTCATTTTTTATTGTATTTTACTGACTGTTTATGATGGATTAAAATAATAAATATACCTCTTTCCATAAACAGTGGCAACCTTTTGATACGGTAATAATTTATCAGGGGATCCGCACATCATGAGCCAAAAAACAGCAGCATAAATTAATGGTTAAGATACACCCTAAAAGAGATTTAAAAATGAAAGACAGCAGTAAACCGGAGTTGATCGATCAAAAAATATTACCCAACGGCATGACCCTTTCTTTTCGTGACGTGTCAAAAAAAATGGCTGGGGATCGTTGGCTTGTCAAATTAAAGTGCGAGGCAACTTTGCCGCTTATCGAATCATATTTTAGTCGGATATCCCTGGATGATCCGGATTTCCTTATTTTTTTGCGTGAACGATTAGCTGGCAATTTAAGCTATGTCGTCATCAAAGAGCGGACCTTCGTGGATGAAAATGACAAGGATAATATCTACCAAGACATGCTTACGGAGTTACAGGAAAGCACGGTCTCCTATATCGGCAGTTCTCTTTTTCCGCAGAAACTTTTTGAGAGTCATTTCGAAAAATTAAAAAAAGAATATGATGTAAAGAAGGAAATGGACATGCTGAAAGAAGATGCTGAAAACGATGAGGGACCTGCTGATTTTTCAGCCTGTTTTCAGGATTAGTAAAAAAAATATTGTCTGATTTCTCGGCTCGGTTTATAGCTGTCTGCCATGAACAAACAGTCTGCTGCCCGGCCGACTGAAACATATAAAAGTGATCGGATTAACATATTGATAAAAAGAGAGGAAAAACAATGAAAATTTTGATCAGTGACAATTTAGCGCCGGTGGGAGCCGAAATTTTGCAGGATGCCGGTCTTGAAGTAGACATCAACACCGGTCTTCCTCCGGAAGAGTTAAAAAAAATTATTGGCAACTATGATGGCCTGGTGATCCGCAGTGCCACCAAAGTAACCAAGGAAATCATTGAATCAGCCGAACGTCTGAAGGTCGTCGGCCGGGCCGGCATCGGTCTTGATAACGTTAATATTCCGGCAGCGAGTCAACGAGGAATCGTTGTCATGAATGCCCCGGACGGCAATGCCACCACTGCAGCCGAGCATGCTATTGCCATGATGATGGCCTTGACCAGAAACATCCCCCAGGCCACGGCCGCCTTGAAAGCGGGACGCTGGGATAAAAAGAAATTTCAGGGCCGTGAAGTGACCGGCAAAACCGTGGGTATTATCGGTATTGGCCGTATTGGTTCTATTTTTGCCAGACGGGCCCAGGGTCTTCGCATGAAGGTGATTGCCTTTGATCCTCATATGCCCAAAGAATTGGTTGAAAAAATGGGAATCGAGCTGGTCGGCATTGAAGAATTATGCAACCGGGCCGACTATATTTCCGTTCATGTTCCCCTGACCAACGACACAAAGGGCTTGGTTTCCACCGAAGAATTTAAAAATATGAAAAAAGAGGCCATGTTTATTGACTGTGCGCGCGGCGGTGTTGTTGATGAAGAGGCACTGTACGATGCTCTGAAAAATGGTGAAATAAGGGGAGCGGCTCTGGATGTTTTTGCCAAGGAGCCGACCTCGCTTGAGACCACCCCGCTCCTTGAACTTGATAATTTTATCTGCACCCCTCATCTTGGCGCTTCAACCTCCGAAGCCCAGATTAATGTCGCGGTGACCATTGCCGAGCAGATGGCCGATTATCTCTTAAACGGCACTGTCGCCAATGCCGTGAATGTGCCCTCGGTCAGCGCCGAGATTCTTTCCCAGGTCCGGCCCTATGTCTCCCTTGCCGAAATGCTTGGTTCTTTTCATATGCAAATCGCCAAAGGCGGAGTTGAAGAAATAAAAATCGAATATACCGGCGATCTGGCCGACATGGAAACAAGTCCGATAACAGTGGCCTTCCTGAAAGGACTCTTCACCCCGATTCTTAAAGATGCTGTGAACTATGTCAACGCCCCCATGATTGCCAAAGACAGGGGAATCCGGGTGGTGGAGTCAAGGACCAATGACTCCGATGACTTCACCTGCATGCTGAAGGTTACAGTAAAAACAACCGAGAGTGAAAATGTTCTGGCTGGAACTGTTTTTGGCAAAAATGAACCCCGCCTGGTACGGCTGAACACCTTCAGACTCGAGGCTCTTGCCGATGGCCCCATGCTGTTTGTGTACAACAAGGACGTTCCTGGCGTCATCGGCGCCCTGGGCAGTACCCTTGGCTCAGGCGGCGTCAATATTTCCCGGATGACCGTGGGCCAGGAAGACCGTGGCGGTGACCAGGCACAAAATGTCATTTTGCTCAATACTGATTCGCTTGTTTCCGGTGATCTACTCAATTCCGTAAAAAATCTCGACCATATCGACGATGCAATGGTTCTTGATTTTTCGTAAAAGGTTGATTGATTCATTTTTAAGTATGGAGAAAGCATGGTTAAAGAAAAAAACAGCCCTGCGGACAGTGCGCCGGAATCCCTTTCCAACGCAGAAGCGAAATGTAAATGTGCCGGCGGTGAGATGAAAGATGGTCACTGTGTTCTGCCGGAAGTGACCTTTTCCGCTTTCGTGATGTCTTTGAACACCTCGGCTCTTTTTCATCTGGGGGAAATAAAGAATCCCATAACCGGCAAAAAAGAGAAGGATCTGATGCTGGCCAAACACTCCATTGACACCCTCAACGTCTTGAAGAAAAAAACCGACGGGAATCTGACCGAGGATGAAAATCATCTGCTTGGTAATATTATTTATGATTTGCAGATACGATATGTCCGGGCACAATAGCCCGGCTATTTCAAGAGCTGTCCTACAGATAATAAAGTGAAAAAATTAACGGTTCAGGCACCGGCCAAAGTCAACTTTTATCTTGCCATCAAGTCGAAACGGGCTGACGGATATCATAAAATTGAGACCTGGATGCAGAAGCTTGAGCTGAGCGACACTATTAAACTGCAAGTTATCGAAGCCGGAATCAGTCTGCGCTGTCCAGATTCTACTCTTCCCGTTAACTCTGAAAATCTTGCCTGGCAGGCAGCAGCCCTGTTTCTTGAAGAAACAAAAATTAAGAAGGGAATTGAAATTGAATTGATCAAAAAAATTCCGGTTGCCGCGGGACTCGGCGGAGGCAGCAGTGACTGTGCCGCAGTTTTAAAGGGAATGAATATTCTTTTTTCCGCCGGCCTTTCTCAACAAAAATTAATGAAAATGGCATATTCCCTTGGGGCGGATGTGCCATTTTTTATTGCCGACCCAAGTGCGGCCTGGGCCACCGGCATCGGCGAAAAGCTTTCAGAGGCTGAATTGCGGGATCGATGCTGGCTTGTTCTGGTCAATCCCGGTTTTTCGGTTTCAACCAAGTGGGTTTACCAAAATTTTGCGTTGACAACAAAGGACAATCCATATATTTTAGACCGGTTATTATTATATCGAAATTTATGTCAAAATCTTTTTAATGATCTTGAATCAGTTACTTTAAAAAAATATCCGGAAGTTGCGACGATAAAAAAGAAACTTTTAACCTGTGGAGCGGACGCAGTTCTTATGTCGGGAAGCGGCCCAACGGTTTTTGGAGTTTTTCAAGACGAAAAGACAGCCCAGAGATGTATTAATTATTTTCAGCCTTTTTTGGGTAAAAACGTTTTTTTAACCAGGCCGGCCATCTCATTATAATTTTTTTGTGAAGTCGAGTTGCCCGGCAACCAGTCAATTAATCATATTGCAACTTTTTCATCCGTCCGGAACCGACTGACAAAATCATTTAACCCACAAAAAATGAATAATGGGGCGTCGTCAAGCGGTAAGACACAGGCCTTTGACGCCTGCACTCGTAGGTTCGAATCCTACCGCCCCAGCCAAAAAAACTACCCCCTCGGGGACAACATGGACAGAGAGAAGCCATGAGCAACCTGAAAGACATGAAGGTCTTTAGCGGAAATGCCAACCCTAAGCTGGCAGAAGATATCTGTGATTATTTTCATATTCCTCTTTCCAAGGCGGAGGTGCGCACCTTCAGTGATGGTGAAATCTATGTTGAAATCCAAGAAAATGTCCGTGGTCGGGATGTTTTTGTAGTTCAACCGACTTCAACACCTGTCAACGATCATTTAATGGAATTGATGCTCATGGCTGATGCCCTGCGAAGGGCCTCGGCCCGACGGATCACGGCAGTGATCCCATATTACGGATACGCTCGTCAAGACAGAAAAGTGGCGCCCAGGGTGCCGATATCCGCCAAGACCGTGGCCGAGATGCTGATGGTCGTTGGTATCCGACGGGTTTTGACAATGGATCTCCATTCCGGTCAAATTCAAGGATTTTTTAATATTCCGGTTGACAATATGTATGCTGCGCCGGTTTTATTAAAGGACATCTCTCAACGTTTTTCAGATGATGTAATCATGGTCTCCCCGGATGCCGGCGGAGTGGAGCGCACCAGGGCGTTTGCCAAACGTCTGCATGCGGATCTGGCGATTATTGACAAAAGACGTGCCAAGGCCAATGTTGCCGAGGCGATGAACGTAATTGGTGATGTGCGGGACAAAACTGCCATTCTGCTGGACGACATGGTGGACACGGCAGGCACCTTATGTTCTGCAGCCAAAATCCTGCTTGATGCCGGAGCAAAAGAAGTGCATGCCTATTGCTCTCATGCGGTTTTATCCGGTCCGGCTATTGAACGTATCAATCAATCCATAATAAAGACCCTGGTAGTTACCAATACCATCCCTTTGCAGGAAGAAGCAAAAAAATGTGACAAAATTGTAGTGCTGTCGATTTCTGAATTGCTGGCCAATGCCATTCATTGCATTCATTATGAAGACTCGGTCAGTTCTCTTTTTGTATAACCGAATTAGATAAAATATTCTTCCGGCCCAGCCGGATGAGGAGGATAAAAAAATGATTGAAGTAGATTTAAACGCAAGCATGCGCAGTCAATTCGGCAAGGGCGCGGCCCGGACACTGCGCCGTGAAGGGTTGACTCCGGCAATTCTGTATGGGATGCAAAGTGAGCCCATGGCCTTAAAACTGGAAACAAAGCCTTTTACCCAAACTTTGCTTAAACTGCAGCGTAAGAATGCCGTTTTTACCTTGAAAATCAAAAGCAATGACGATGAAAGCAAAAAAACAGTGGTGCTGAAAGAGGTACAGATTGATCCTGTTCTTGACACTCTTAACCATGCGGATTTCCTTGAGATTTCTCTTGACTCTCCCATTACCCTTTCTGTTCAGGTGAAATACAGCGGCACAGCCGAAGGAGTTGAGGCCGGTGGGAATTTATATATTTCCAAGGATAAAGTCAGCATAAATGGTTTACCTATGGATATCCCGGATTTTCTTGAAGTAGATATAACTTCACTTCAACTCAATCAACACATAACCTGCAGGGATTTTACTATCCCGGAAAATATAACCTTGGTTGAAGATAAAGACATGGTCTGTGCCGGTATCGCGCTGTATACCGAAGCGGAAGAGATTTCAGAGGAAGAAGAGCCTGAGGCAACAGAGGAAGAAGAAGCGCCCGAGGCAGAAGAGACTGAGTAAGACTCTGTATTGAACAAAATTTCTTATAAAACCGCTGAAAGGGATATCCCCTTCAGCGGTTTTCTATTTGCTGCCTGATCCACTAACTCATTAGCCTTAAACTTCAACCTTGATGATCTCGTAAAATACTTTTTACGAAGCCATCACCTCAACTTTAAAATATGGAAAAAAAGTGTATTTAATCGCCGGACTGGGAAATCCTGGCAGCAAATATGTAAGGACCCGCCATAATGTCGGTTTCATGTTTCTTGATTACCTGGCATCCCGCCATGGTTTTACATTTTCTGATTCAAAATGGCAGGCCCGGATCGCCCTGCAGAATCTGTGGCAGACCAGAATTTTGTTTATCAAACCTGAAACCTTTATGAACTTAAGTGGCCAGGCAATTTCCAGGGCAGCATCATATTACAAAATTTTTCCGGAAAAGATTGTGGTGATTCATGATGATCTCGACATGGACGTCGGTCGTATAAAAATAGTCATTAACCGGGGAGCAGGCGGACATAGAGGTATCCGCTCCATTACCAACCTGCTCGGAACCAAGGAGTATGTTCGAATTAAAATAGGTATTGGCCGGCCCCTTCAACCGATCCCGGTAGAGCGTTATGTGTTGTCCAAATTTAGCGATGACGAAAAAAAAATCCTCCAGGAATCAGCCGATGTCATTGAGCAGGCTGTGCAGCTGATCTTGACTGAAAATACTGCAGTAGCGATGAATATAATTAATTCCTTAAAATAAATAAATTGCATAACCCCTTGAAATGGTCATCTTTTTTTATCAGACTCCTTTCTCCTCCCATGCCCTCCCTCGTTTCGATTGATTAAATGGAAATTTATGTTATATTGTTTACGTTATTCAGTCGATTTATTCCAATTGACTATTCTTAAAAAATAACAGCCCCTAAGTTCCTGTAGGAGCTTTACCCAGAATTATTGTGACAAGCGGGTCCAATGTCTGGCTTGTCAATAGTTTCTCGTTCACTTATCGCAAATCAAGACTATTCATTATTTTCAAATTGTTTTTTTACTGTTTTGATTACTTTTTTTCACTCTTGGCAGGACGTAGCTGAGAAAAAGGGGGAAGCACGTGTTTAATGTAGGTGATATGGCCGTTTATCCGGCTCATGGCGTAGGTGAGATCTGTGACATTGAGACACGGAAGGTTGGCAATATTGAGCAATCATTCTATGTCCTTAAAATCAGCGACTCCAGCATGGTTGTCATGATACCAACCACCACCAGTGAGTCTGTCGGCCTGCGCTCCATTATCGCCCCGTCCGAAGTTGATAAAGTTTTTGAAATTTTACAGGAAACTAATGTAACAATAGAGGCCCAGCCATGGAACCAGCGCTATCGTGCCTACATGGAAAAAATCAAGACCGGTTCTGTTTATGAAATTGCCGGTGTTCTTCGTGATCTCTATCGACTCAGTGAAGATAAAGACCTTTCATTCGGCGAACGTAAGATGATGGACACGGCAAAAAGTCTGCTGACCAAAGAAATTTCCCTGGCAACAAAAATCGCGGAAGATCAGGTTATAAAAAATATTGATCATGTATTTATCTGATTTTTTTTGACTACTTTCAATCGATTCAATCTTCTGTCTGTTATCTTTCTGACGTAATGTTTTCCAAAAAAGCCTGGTAGGCGAGCAATACAAGACTCTGAAAGTGCAAAACGAATGATCGTCAATCCAGGAGTTATGGAGACCTCGGCATGCCCAGCAAGGGCATAAACTAATCGCATTTTTTTGAAGTCGATCGTAAGTGTTCATCAGCACCTCACGGAGTCGGAGTTTATACCCTGGTTTCAAGGGTGCTTACCTCTTCGCCCGTTTAAGCATTGTCACTTAGAGGGGCTATCGCGCCAAGACTCAAACGAACAGGTACGCAAGGAACGAGACTCCGAATCTGAGGCACTGATGAATGCTTACTGGATAGAGGTTTTCGTAAAATTACTAGTTCCCTGTGAATGGTTACAGTCGATCTATACCCTGTCCTGACAAGTGGTTAGCTGCGATACCGGACAATGTTATCCACATCCTCTTTTATGTCGCATCCTGTCAAACCTGCATCCCAATCTACTGACAGCAGTCAGGCAGCAAAAATGCAGAATATCGAAAGTTATTCTTTTGAGGTCAGCCGGAAAAATCGTGCCAGGCGGCTGGATGTGTTTGTTGCCGGACAACCGCAACTACAAAATATCTCCCGCTCCAGGCTCCGGACATACATCCGTTCCGGAGATATTAAAGTAAACGGAAAAACCTGCAAGGCCAGCTACCGTCTCAAAAAAAATGATCAGGTAATGGTACGACTGCCACCTCCTTTACCGTCAACCCTGATTTCTGAAAAAATTTTTTTTCAAATACTTCATGAAGATAAAGATATCATTATTCTTTCGAAACCTCCGGGCCTTGTCGTTCATCCCGCCTGCGGCCATTTTTCAGGAACTCTGGTTCACGGCCTGCTCCATCATTGCCGGAATCTTTCCGGTATTGGCGGCGAATTACGGCCGGGAATTGTCCACAGGCTTGACAAGGACACCTCGGGCATCATGATCGTTGCGAAAAATGATCCGGCCCACCAGTCACTATCCGGCCAGTTTAAAAAACGCAGCATGGAGAAAATATACCTTGCCCTTCTTGTCGGTCAGCCTCCATCCCGGGAAGGACGAATTGACCTGGCCATTGGCCGTCATCCGGTGAACAGGAAAAAAATGGCTGTTAGAAAGCAGACCGGACGGACGGCCATCACTCGCTGGAAAGTTCTTGAAAAATTTGACTCTTTTTCTTTGGTACAAATAAAACTCGACACTGGCCGTACCCATCAAATACGGGTCCACATGGCGGCCCTCGGCTGTCCCGTGGCCGGCGACAGGGTTTATGGCGGAAATAAATTCTCAAATCGCTTTTCCGTGCCCAGGCAATATCTCCATGCTTTTCAGCTGACTTTTGATCATCCGCGCAGTCATGATCGTCTCCGGTTTGCCGCGCCTCTCTGGAATGACATGGATATTTTTTTACGCCTTTTGCGGGAAGAAAAAAAAGATGCCCTTTTCTAATAAACTGAAGGTAACAGGTCTGACGGGCATCATCGGTTCCGGAAAAAGTTCGGTGGCTGCCTTTTGGCTGGCAAAATTCAATTTATCTTTCATCAATGCTGATCTGGTGGGCCGGGAGCTGCTTGCTCCGGGCAGGCCAGGCTGGGAGAATATCAGGCATCTCTGTAAACATTTTATATTGAAGGACCAGCAAATTGACAGGATCGCTCTACGCCGGGCTCTCTTTCATGATGAAACACTCCGCCGACAGCTTGACCAAGCCCTTCATCCTCTGATAAGGGATGAAATCCGCCGACAAATTGCAATCCTGGCTGTCAGCCGACCTGATACGGATGTGCTTGTTGAAGTCCCGCTTCTCCATGAGGCGGGCTGGGAAAACGATTTTTCAAAAATTATTCTGGTATATGTCGATTCCCAACAAGGGTTGAAAAGGATTATAGCTCGCGACGAAATCAGCCGGCAGGAGGCCGAAAAGGCAATGCAGGCCCAATGGTCCGCAACCGACAAGATAAGGCGCTCCGATCATGTCATCAATAATAATTTGAGCTGGCCGGCCACGGTGTTGCAGCTGTCCCATCTTGGGAGATTGCTGTGGTCTGAAAAAAGGCTAACCCACTAAATAGGACTCTTTTCAGTACTCGCTTGACGGGTATAATTGCCTTGTCAGTAGATATAACCACCTTGTTTAAAAATAAATTTCTGAGTTTTTTGTTTTTTTTTGACAGCTTCTCAGGTGTAAGGCACTAAAAAAAACTTGACAGTCTAAATTAGAGTCAATAGAGTAAAGTTACCATTGTTCATGGTACTTTCATAAAGTTCCCGCCTTATTTGATATTTCTCAATAAGAGTAAATTAAATCGGAAAAAATCGTCAGCCTTTTTATTTAAAGAAGACGGCTACTTCGGTTTATTGATAATTGTCGGTCTCGTTTTTGTACCCTTCAGGGTAAAAACCAACGAAAACGATGTACAATACTTGTAACCGTTCACCGGATCACTAATTTATGGGAACCACAGTCCTTGTAAACGTTTATAAATGCTTCATAACAATCTTGATGTACCGTCAAAACTTTAACTGGTTACGATGCTATTAAAATTGTCGGTCTCATAGATAAGAACCCTTAAAAACAGGGTATTAACTCCGACTTCGAAAACCAATGAGAATGACAAAACTGACAGATAAAACAGACTTTTCCTGTTTTCTTGCGGGGTGACCCCAGCAGCTACTCATTCCCGAAACCATGCCGGAAAATCAAATTCGCATTATAAAATTCAATTCGCTTTTTTAAAATCACAAAGACAAAAAATATTTTCCAGAATTAGGCGATTTTCAATTTGAAAATTGGCCATGCTCCCATCCTGAAGGGCGCTTATCTGCCGAAAATATACCGAAAAATAATAAATTACCCCTCACTTTAGCTTTTTTTCACAAAAGACCACATCCGTGCTCCGACAAGTGAATTCCTGATGGGTGAACTGTCATTTTTACCTGGATAAGATAAAAATGATAAAGAAAGATGAATGGATAAGGAGATTTAAGTTCAAATGCATTTAACCGAGTTAAAGTCAAAAAAAATCACAGAATTAACCAAGATGGCCAAAAAACTGAAGGTTGAAGGCGTCAGCGGCCTGCGTAAACAGGAATTGATTTTTTCCATAATTCATGCCACGACCAGGCAGAACAAGAGCAGCAAGGTAAGAGGAAGTGGTGTCCTGGAAATTTTATCCGATGGTTTTGGTTTTCTCCGGGCGCCTGATTACAACTATCTGCCCGGGCCTGACGATATCTATGTTTCTCCTTCCCAGATACGGCGCCTGAATCTTCGCACCGGAGATACTGTTGAGGGCCTGGTACGAGCTCCCAAGGAAGGAGAACGTTATTTTGCCCTTCTGAAGGTTGAAAAGGTTAATTTTGACAATCCTGAACAGACTAAAAACAAAACCCTCTTCTCGAACCTTACGCCGTTGCATCCTGATGAACGAATTATCCTGGAACGTGAAGGAGATAACGGTTTTTCCATGCGTATTATGGATATAATAGCGCCAATCGGCAAAGGACAGCGCGGTTTGATCGTGGCGCCTCCAAGAACAGGCAAAACTATACTGATCAAGGATATCGCCAACAGTATCACCCAGAATCACAAAGAGATCATTTTGATCGTGCTCCTTATCGATGAACGTCCGGAAGAAGTGACCGACATGGCGAGAAGCGTTGATGCTGAGGTGGTCAGTTCCACATTTGACGAACAACCCCAGCGCCATGTCCAGGTGGCCGAGATGGTAATAGAAAAAGCCAGAAGGCTGGTTGAACATAAAAAAGACGTGGTCATTCTGCTTGACAGCATCACCAGACTGGCCAGAGCATACAATACCGTTGTGCCTTCCAGCGGCAAGATTCTTTCCGGCGGAGTGGACTCGAATGCCCTTCATCGTCCGAAGAGATTTTTCGGCGCGGCCCGTAATATTGAAGAAGGTGGCAGCCTGACTATCATTGCCACGGCATTGGTAGATACCGGCAGTAGAATGGATGATGTTATTTTCGAAGAATTTAAAGGCACGGGTAATATGGAGATTATTCTTGATCGGAAAATGGCCGACAAAAGATTATTCCCCTCCTTTGACATGAATAAATCCGGCACCAGAAAAGAGGAACTGCTGCTTGAACCGGATGTTCTCAACCGTATGTGGATTCTGCGTAAACTTCTCTCTTCAATGAATCCCACCCACGCCATGGAATTCTTTATAGACAAAATGAAAAGAACAAAAACGAATGAAGAGTTTTTTTCCTCAATGAACAGTTGATCCCGGATCAGATAACCGAGCCATTTTCTGATCTCAAATGATTGCTGTAATAATTTCACATTGCAAGATCCAATCTTTTTGGATATATTGTTTCGTTTTACAAAATTAAAGAAAATTACGGTCCCTGAAGATACAGCTGAAGCGAGTCATCAACAACAGGAGAAGATAATGAAAAGTGGAATTCATCCGGAATATCACCGGATTATAGCGAAATGTGCTTGTGGGAATGAAGTGGAAGTCGGGACAGTAAACGAGGAGATCAAGGTTGAAATATGTTCAGCCTGTCATCCTTTTTTTACCGGCAAACAAAAACTGGTGGACACCGCCGGCCGTGTTGAAAAATTTCTAAAAAAATACGGCAGGACCTTGGAAAAATAATTTTTTTGCGACTTCATCATGTTTGGCCAATTTGAAAATCTTGAAGAAAAACTCATGGAGCTTGAAGGCAAGCTTGCCGACCCCTCCATACTGGGAAACCAGGCGGATTACAGTAAAATTGCCAAGGAGCATTCCCGAGTCTCAAAGCTGCATGAGGCGTACAGTAAATTCAAGAATACCGAACATGAACTCTTCGAAAACCGGGAACTTCTTCAGGATGAAGATGATGAGGAAATGCGTGAACTTATCAAAAGTGAGATTACAGCATTAACCCGGCAGGTCAATGAACTTGAAAATTCCCTGCGGATCATACTTTTGCCCAGGGATCCCAATGATGAAAAAAATATTCTTCTTGAAATAAGGGCCGGCACCGGAGGCGATGAGGCTGCCCTTTTTGTCAGCGACCTGTTCAAAATGTATTCCCGCTATGCCGACAGCAAGAGATGGAAAGTTGAGGTTTTGAGCAGTAATCCCATCGGTATCGGCGGCTTTAAGGAGATTATCGCCCTGATCAGCGGCAAGCAGGTCTACAGTCAATTAAAATTCGAGTCAGGCGTGCATCGTGTTCAAAGGGTACCGGAAACGGAAACCCAGGGAAGAATCCATACTTCGGCAGTGACAGTGGCCGTGCTTCCGGAAGCCGAGGAAGTGGAACTTCATATTGACCCTAATGAACTGCGCATCGATGTGTTTCGCTCCTCGGGCCCCGGAGGTCAAAGCGTTAACACCACGGATTCGGCCATTCGCATTACCCATCTTCCTTCCGGACTTATCGTCACCTGCCAGGATGAAAAATCTCAGCACAAAAACAAGGCCCAGGCCATGAAAGTTATGCGATCCCGACTATTGGCCCAGATCCAGCAGGAACAGCATGATCGAATTTCCGAGGAAAGAAAAAGCCAGATCGGCAGTGGCGATCGAAGCGAACGTATCCGGACTTACAATTTTCCCCAAGGCAGAATGACGGATCACCGAATCAATTTGACCCTCTACAAACTTGACGATATCATGCTGGGAAAACTGGATAACGTAATTCATCCTCTGATCACGTTTTATCAGGCCGAGGCTCTGAAAACCCTCCAGTAAAACCATTGTAAAAGTTTATTTTGGTCCAGCTTCCCTCCTGAAATCCGTTTTCCTGTTTCAAAAATATTTTGTTTCACCCATTTGCCTCATGAAATTCCATGAAAATACGTGATCTGTATCAAAACGCGATTGAGCGTCTCCAGGAGGCAAAAATACCGGATGCCCAGCTTGAGGTTTCCATTCTTCTTTGCCATCTGCTGAAAATTTCCAGGGCTGAACTGTTTTTAAACGAAAAAATTCTGCTCCCGAAAATGCTGGATGAATTTGATGAACTTCTTCGCCGTCGTCTGCGGCGGGAACCAATTTCTTATATTCTTGGCGAACATGAATTCTGGTCCCTGCCATTTAAAGTTACTCCCGATGTTTTGATTCCCCGGCCGGAAACCGAGATCCTGATAGAAATCGTCTTACAAATCGTTAAAAATTCCGAGGAAGATTATCAGGGCGCCATACTTGACATAGGCACGGGCAGTGGAGCGATAGCCATTGCCCTGGCCCGTGAACTGCCTGCGGCAACTGTATTTTCCCTTGATTTGTCTTATTCCGCTCTCCAAATCGCCGCCGGCAATGTTAAACGCCTCCAGACACGAAATCGGGTTCATCTTCTCCAGTCTGACTTGTTGCAGGGGATTCGTGATCAACCTCTCTTTGATCTGATTGTTTCCAATCCTCCTTATGTCTCAAAAAATGAATTTTCTGCTCTGCAGCCGGAAATCGCTTTTGAACCTCGGCTGGCTCTCGATGGAGGAAGCATGGGAATGGAGACAATTAAACGATTGGCCGTTCAAATCCAGCCGGTCCTCAAACCGGGAGGGTGGTTCTTCATGGAGATCGGTGCCGAGCAATCCGAATTGGTTAAGAATGTCTTTTCCGCCTGGTCCTTTGAAAATTGTACTGTCTACCAGGATTATGCAGGCCTGCCGAGAATTTTTCAGGCCAGAAAATTATCAGATTAATCACTTTCGGATTGAGGAATGCGGCTTCCGGAATGAGCAAAAAATCCAAAATCCCAAATCAAAACTAATTCAAGAGATTTTTTATAAATGGATAAAATAGTTATTGAAGGCGGCCATCCCCTGGCCGGAGAAATCAGGATCAGCGGCGCAAAAAATGCCGCCTTGCCCCTCATCGCTGCCACCCTGCTGACGCCGGGTGTCCACACCCTGCACAATGTCCCTGACCTGCGTGATACCCGTACCATGCTTTTACTTCTTGAAACCTTTGGCGTTGTCTGGGAGAAATCCGGTAAAAATACACTCAAGATCAATTCAACGAATCTGTCCGGCCATGAGGCTTCTTATGATCTGGTAAAAACGATGCGGGCCTCGGTGTTGGTTCTGGGCCCGCTGGTGGCCAGGATGGGCCGCGCCAAGGTCTCTCTGCCCGGGGGATGCGCCATTGGTGCCCGGCCCATTAATTTTCATACCCTGGGACTGCAAAAATTAGGTGCCGAAATTAATCTGGAGAAGGGTTATGTTGATGTCTTCATTGATGACCGGCTGCAGGGCGATACGATTTACTTTGATATTCCAAGTGTCACGGGAACGGAAAATCTGCTAATGGCCGCAGTGTTGGCAAAAGGAACTACCACCATCAAGAATGCCGCCAGAGAGCCCGAGGTAGGTAATCTCATTGATATGCTTGTCGCCATGGGTGCCCGGATTGAAGGACGTGATACTGCTCGATTGGTGGTACATGGCGTTGACCGCCTGACACCAGCGGATATCTCAATTATTCCCGACCGCATTGAGACAGGCACCTATCTCATAGCAGTCGGCGCAGCCGGGGGAGAAGTTCGTCTGACCCATTGTGAACCATCCTTTCTACCGGCCCTCTGTGAAAAACTTAAAGCCGCAGGTCTCCATCTTGAAGAAGAGGACCAATCCATTCTGGTCAGAAGTGGCACTTCCCTGCAAAGCGTTGATATCAAAACCATGGTTTATCCAGGATTCCCCACGGATCTCCAAGCCCAGATGATGGCCTTGATGACCCTGACCGACGGGACAAGCGTAATCACTGAAACTATTTTCGAAAACCGTTTCATGCATGTGGCTGAACTGCAGCGCATGGGAGCAATGATTAAGGTTGATGGTTCCAGCGCTATTGTCCGCGGCAATTCCAAGGACGAGGGGCTTCACGGCGCCCAGGTCATGGCCACTGATCTCAGGGCCAGCGCCTCCCTGGTCGTGGCCGGCCTTGCCGCTAAAGGAAAAACGGAAATTTCCCGAATCTATCATCTTGAGCGGGGTTACGAGAACCTTGTGGAGAAACTGTCCGGAGTTGGGGCAAAAATTTGCCGAAAAAAAGATATTTAAAAAACGGGGAATCGGGGAAACAGGGAAACAGGCGATGGGGATCAAAAATACTTTCTTTCCTCCTGGTCATATTCAGGGAAACCAATGACATTTTTCAACTCATCAAAGTCAATATGCTCAGGATAGCAGCCGTTCTTCAAATCGATCAAGGCCTGTTGCCTTGCCGTAACCGGTATCACCATCCTCAATCACCGGAATATTGACCGCGTCACAGATATTTCCGCCCTGCTCCACCATCTCGCCATAGGAAATCAAGCTGGTGCCGGTGTCCGGCAACCCGAGCCGAGTGGCCGAAACAGCAAAGCACTCATAAAGGTGAGATAAACCAGCCTGTTCGATCAATTTCGCGGAAAGAGCGTCATAGCAACACGGCATGACAAGAAATTTAGCGGACTTCAGAAGTCTTCTGAGACAAGATACAGCGGAAGGCATGATTT
>JAOZOY010000026.1:0-16779 GCA_029933005.1 Deltaproteobacteria bacterium | reverse complement strand
AATTTAGCGGACTTCAGAAGTCTTCTGAGACAAGATACAGCGGAAGGCATGATTTATGGAAATATGATTTTCTTATCAACAGCTCTGTCCGGGTTTTCGCGGTAGAGCAGAGCAGTTTTCCCCAGAACATGGACAAGTGACGAACCGGTCAAGCCGGCAAGTTCGTCTGCCGCTTCCTTACGATCCAGGGGACTGTTGTCCTGCACCTTGATTTTAATCAATTCATGGGCCAGGAGAACCTGATTGACCGCGTCGATCAGCGAACCGGAAAGGCCTTCCCGACCTACCATGGCGACAGGACTGAGATGATGGCCGAGACCACGAAGATAACGGTTCTGGCGACTGGACAATTGCTTCATTTTTTTCTTTTTCGTCATAATTGAGTTAGGGGAACCACGAATAGATACAAATTAACACTATTTTTTTGTGATTACCACTAATCTTCAGCCTCAGATGTAATAGCTACTGATAAACATAGGGTGGAGCGCGAAGAGTTTAACACATAGAAGTTCACCCCTGTGAGCGATAAGGGGCTCTGAGGAACAAAAAAATTACCCTTTATCGCCTGGAGGGCCGGCCTCCTACAGCACCGTGCCTAATTATGGCTGAAGTTCGTTGATAATCACAAATTTTCTTATTAATGGTCATTGGTGTTCATTCGTGGTTCAGAAAATATCTATAATCAGATCTAATTAATCAAATTTTTCAAAATTTCAAAGCCGCCGATCCAGGTACCGATCAGACTGCCGAATCCTGGCAGCATGAAGCAGAGAAGAACCCGAAGCAGTTTATTCTTCCACCAGCCTTTCACTGTGGCCATATCCCCAAGAACCTGTTCAAACTCCATAACCACGGGCGGCCTCTTCATGACCTGGACAAAGGCACAGACATAACCGGCTCCGATAATCGGCGTCAGGCTGGTGATGGGGGCGCCGAGAAAAGCGGCAAGGATGGTCAGCGGATGACCAAAGGCAATGAGAGCTCCCAGGGAGGAAGGAATACCGTTGGCCAGGATCCAATAGGTAATATTCTCTCCGGCTACGGTCGAGCCTTTTGTCCAGCCGATCAGGGCAATTGAGGAAATAATCACAACTGGAATGGACCAGCCCAGAAATTTCCAGACCGGTGAAACCGGAGGGATAGTGTTGATCTCAGTCATCTGCCGGCTGTGATCTTCATCCATGATTTTCTTAATTCCGGCTACATGACCGGCACCGACAACAGCGACAATTTTTTCTCCCTGTGTTCCCTTAATTTTTTCGGCCAGAAAAATATCCCGCTCGTCGATCAGCACCTGCTTTAATTCGGGCATGGCTTCACCCATTTCGTTCATTAATTCGGTGAGGACATCGGTATCTTTGAGTTCGGTCAGCTTTTCTTCACTGATTTCCGTGTGGTCAAAGAGACTGGCAAGCAAATTGGCAAGCAGATAGCCTTTTTTGTAAAAAGATGTCTTTTTCCAAGCCCGCCGCATGGTTATTCTTACATCCCGGTCAACGAGGCCAATAGGGATATCCAACTTCTCGGCCGTATTGGCCGCTTCCAGCAATTCCATGCCCGGCTTGACACCAAGCTGATCCCCCAACCTTTTCTGATACGAGGCCAGAATCAGATTTATCAACAGGGTGCTGAGCTGCTTTCTGCGGATGATCTCTTTCAGGTCAAGAGTCTGCCACCGTTTTTTGCTGGCCAGGGAGTTATACCTTTTTTCATCCAACTCAATACAGACACAGTCCGGCTTTTCATGTTCAATAATACGACGGACAAGCTCAACTGATTCTTTGGAAATATGGGCCGTGCCCACCAGGATAATTTCCCTGTCATCCTGGTGGACAATATGAATATCGGAGGAATCCCGTGGATCTGATTCGGTCATTCTTTACCTTGTTTTCTCACTACCTTCTTTTTTTAAAATATATAGTTGATGCCCAGATTGAGAGCATGGGCGCCGGCGCCATCAAATTCACCGTCAATGCCGTTATCATTGTTACGAATATTCCGTGATTTCTTATCATAAAAAAGATAGCCAGCGCCTATACTTAATTTTTCACTGTACTGGTAGCGGCCGCCAATGGAGTAAAGCTTGGCATCGGAATCAGGCATCTCAAAATTGAGATTTCTTTCCGGTATTGGATTTGAGTCAATGGCAAAACCACACATGGCGGTGAACCTGTCGGTGCAGCGGTGCGTAATACCAATGCGGTAGGTATCACTGTTCCGCCAGTCTTTCTCAGACGGCCGGTCAAATGCCTGAAATGGATGGCCGGCAAAATCAAAATCCTGATCATATTCAAAATCAAGATGATCATATTTTGACCAGAAGGTGCGGTCCCAGGCGAGTTCAACCGTTGTCTTATCAAAAAAGGTGTATGAGGTGCCGATGGCGACAACCGCCGGCACCGGTACGGAAACCCTTCCCGTATCTCTGTAGTCAGGCACAATAGGATTGCCATTTGCATCATGAAATTTCAATTTAGCATTATCCGCCCTCAGATCAAGATTGACCTTTGAGCGGTAGGTGACGCCGATGGCCCAGTTGTCTGTGGGGCGGAGGGACATAGCCAGGTTATAACCGATTTCCTTGGCATCCCCGTCAAGATCACGGCTTAAAGTCGTACCTGAAGGAAGAGGATAAGGGGGATTTCTGGCTTTACTTTTCACCGTGCCATCCGCGTAAAGAAACCTGAAACCGGCGGCAACGGAAAAATGCTCGCACATTTTATATGAAATAGAGGGATTCAATTCAATGACCTTCAGGGTGAACTCGTCAGAGACTCCTGTGGGAAAGGGTTCACTCCAGCGTTTTGTCAGCCCGGCCGGATAGGCCAGGGAAAAACCAAATCGAAAATTATTGTAATCTTTGGAAACCATGTGGACTAAAGGCAGAAAAAAATGCTCCGTATCCGAATCCCCGTCAAGCGTTGAAGACCTGTTGTCATCATAATCAATGCTGCGCAGGTTAATATAGGCCAGACTGAGTTCAACCTGACCCGCGTCTTCCTGCCAGCTCATGGCTGCCGGGTTAAAATAGGCGGTATCAGGTCCCATGGTGTGGGCCACATAGGCACCGCCAAGGGCGACGGAGTTTGTGGACTGCTCCGGAATACGGTATGCTGAACCATGGGCGGCGGAAGCCGCCAGCAAAACGCTGAAAGCGGTTAATACTATTTTTTTCTTCATCTTTCTCCCCTCTCGTCTCTTGTCCTTAACCCACTAAAATGGAATAAAACATCAGGTTTTTTAGGACTCTTTTCAGTACTCGCTTGGCGGGTGTAAGTCCCTTAACAGTAGAGGCAAATTGTTTATTTCAAAGAAGTTTTTGAATTTCTTGCCACTTTTTTCAGTGCCCCCTTGAGGGGTACAAATAACACGAAAACAATTCATAAGGGACTAATTTGTATACAGATAACGCTTGATCTTATGAGTGGCCGTTTTGATAAAAGGTTCTTTCCTCTCAATCATTTTATGAATCCTTGAATACACGGGCAACTGAGCATTCACGTTTTTATGTAATTTTTTAAAAATCTGATCAATATATTCCTGCCGCTGTTGCGGCGTTTTTCTGCGGATCTGCTGATCAATCAGGTCATAATCGAGATAGACACGGGCCTCAAGGCGGTTATTATTTTCAATGACCAGAGATTCGACAACATGGATATCCGAGTTAATTTTTTCTTCAACGCTCTCGGGAAAAATATTTTCACCGTGGGAAAGAACAATAACACTTTTGCAGCGGCCGGTGACCATGAGGTTATTTTGCGAATCCAGTTTGCCCAGATCACCGGTGGCAAGCCAGCCTTGACTGTCAAGGGTCTCTTTCGTGGCCTCGGGATTGTTGTAATAACCCTCCATTACATTGGGGCCCCGGGCAAAAATTTCACCGATGCCGGTCCGTGGATTCGGATCAACAATTTTAATTCCCACCCCTGGTATGGGTTTACCGGTCGTTCCCACGGCAATGGTGGGATCATTCAGCGGCCCGCCTGAAAGAAGAGGAGAGGTCTCAGTCAGACCGTAACCAAAGAGATATGGAAAACCAGCCTCAAAGAGAAATTTTCCCGTTTCAATATTCATCGGCGCCCCGCCGATGGCAAACAATTTAAGTCGTCCGCCAAAAAAAATAATCAGTTTCCGCCCGATCTTTTGATGAATTTTCTTTCGCAGGAAGGGTATTCTGGTGGCCCATTTAAGAAAAATGTTGTTCTCAATAGCTGCTAAAACACGTTTTTTATAAATTTTTTCCATGACCATGGGCACTACGCACATGACTTCCGGTTTTTCTTTCCGGCAGATTCGTTCCAGAATCGTCGGAGTCGGCGACTTGCCGGCATAAACAACGCGGGCGCCATTTAAACACGGCAAAAGAAAACCAATGGTAAATTCATAAGTATGAGACATGGGCAGAATGGAGAGAAAGGTCCATTCCTTGCGGGCATCAAAAAGCTGATTTGCCGAGCTGACATTGGCATGAAGATTGGCGTGGCGCAGCATCACCGCCTTTGAATGCCCTGAAGTCCCCGAAGTGTAAATGATTGAGGCCAGATCATCCCCGGAAACAGCTTGAACGGTTTTAATTTTTTCTCTTTTCTCTGCCGAAAGCGTCTCCACCCTGTTCAGGAAGGTGTCAAAGGTCTCCACCAGATCAAGTTGAACAGCCGGCAAGGTGTTGTCCAAAGTGATAATCTTTTTGAGATGATGATCAACAAGTTCATAAATTTTCTCAATCTGCTGCCGAGTAATAAAGAGCATCTTCACATGGGCATCAACAAGAATATGACGAACATCGGACTCGGGAAAATCAGGCAGAATCGGCACGGCGATCGCGCCCAGCCGAACAATGGCAAAATAAGCAATACCCCAATTCGGCGAATTTTCAGCTAAAATAGCCACCTTGTCTTTCGCACGTATTCCAGCTGCCCGCAAGGCCGTTGCCAGCAAAAAAACCTTATCATGCATTTCCCCATAGGTGATGGGTTTTTGAAAAGCCATGGAAAGTGCCGGCTGACTGCTGAACCGCTGGCAGCTTGAGTCAAACAGACTATTGAGGGTATTGGCTGAATTGCTCTTTTTTTTCATTGCTGTGGTGGCGGCTCAATTTTCTTATCTTGCTGGGCTGATGCGGATTCACTTGGTTTAAAAAGCCGGCCGAGTCTTGTAAAAACTATTTTGATAAATTTCCAAAGTTTTGGCAGCAGCCAGACCATCAGGACGATAAAAAGAAGAAGCAGAACCAGAAAAAGGACTGGATTCTGCACGGCAAGCCAGATACCGCCAAGAACAGTAATGTCCTCGGCAACAGAGACGAGCCAGTTACTGAAAGGTTCCGGGGAGGTGTTGATCATCACCCGGCTTCCGGACTTAAAAGCATGAGTAGAGGCGGCAAGCCCACCACCGACTATGGCCGCGCTGATGGTCATGGCCTGATTGACATCCCCAACCGCCCCGGCGGCCAGCATGGCTCCAGCCGGAATACGGATAAAAGTATGGATGGAGTCCCAGCCGGTATCCACGCCAGGCATTTTATCGGCCACGAATTCAACAATAAACATCAGGGTCGCGGCGCCTATAACCAGTGGATTGGCCAAAATCTGCAGTTCCGGCGGCAGGGTCATATTTCCGGTTGCCGACAGAATGCCAAGCATCATCAATGTGGCATAGAGATTAATCCCGCTGGCCCAGGCCGCCCCCATGCTTAGCGCCAGAGTGTTTGATATTTGATTCAATTCATCCATGTTAAGGTATTTATGTTCAAGGTTGAAAGTTCAAAGTTCATAGTTCAAAAAATTAACATTTAAAAAAAATGTAACTCCGGCACAAAAGACATTCTCCTCTCTTTTCCTGCAATATTAAAGTCATTCGTAACTATTCAGATGTGCTTCATCTTCGTTCATTTGGGGCTTTGAAGCATACTGGTGCTATTCGAGAAGACCAAAATAGACGAAGATGAAGTGCAGCTGAATAGTTACAGTTATTCTATTGAATTTAAAGAGATAATGCAATAGACAAAATTGTTGACCAATCCCATTATCATCATTTATAAACGCTCAAAATGCCAGCTCAACGGCCGACCGTTGCAATAGGGCATGTGGCCGTGAAAAACACGGGGATCGGAATCAAAAATCAGCGGTAAAAAAAAACGGTCCCCCTCCCACATGGGAAGCGTATCAAGGCTTATAATAGAATGCCAGGCCAGGGTCCCTTCGCTGTTCTCTCTGAAGGGAGTGCCGCAGAAAAGGTCAATTCGGAAAATAAATCCCAGCCAATCCTCTCCATTGGGTCCAAAATTACTCCAGTTGATAGTACCGCGCAGAACAAAATCTCGGCATTCTATTCCTGCCTCTTCCCTGATTTCCCGCCTCATACAGCTAACCACATCCTCATCCGGCCGCATTTTACCGCCAAGACCATTATATTTGCCAAGATGCTGATCATCTTCACGCCTGTTTCGGTGAACCAGCAGAGTTTTCTTTCGATCAGGAGACAGGATATAGCCAAGAGTACCTATGATTGGAGTATAAGGTGACATCTCACCTCATTACCATTCCTTCCTGTACGCGTAAACAATAATTATTTTGCGCCCTCAACAAGATGATTGACAACAGCATAGAAAAATTTGTATCACATATATGGAGATATATGATGGAAAAAATTAAAATTTCAGTTAGCAACGATAATATGATTGCCCTTCACTGTCCTTTTTGCGGGATGGTGAAACAGGTTTCCGTAGCCAGGTTCAAGGACAAAAAGCATACTCTTAAGATCCGTTGCTCTTGCCGGAAAATGTTGGCGATTGATCTTGATTTTCGGCAAAAATACCGAAAATTGACGAATCTTCGTGCCGAGTATATCAATCTGACCCATACACAGGAAAACAGTCAGGGCTTTGAGCAACTCCAGGAGCATCACTGCCAGATCGTTAATGTTTCATTAACCGGGCTCGGCCTTCTTGTTTTTTCCGGCCATGGAGTTAAGCAGGGCGACCGGATCAGAGTTCGCTTCACCCTTGATGACAAAAAAAAGTCCGAGATAGATCGTAAACTTATTGCCCGGGTGGTCAGGAAAGATTATATCGGCTGCGAATTCATTGATGACGCATATCATGCTTATGATAAAACCCTGGGTTTTTATCTGTTGCCGTAATGTGTATGGAGGTGTTGGGCTCTGTTTTAACTTGTAAAGCCGCACTTATTGCTCGGTTGCTCTTTTTGCGGCCTATTTCATCTGCGGTATTGCCGGATTCAGCTCGACTTTGGTTGCCATGCTCCTGCCGGCCGTCGGCCTTTTTTTCAGAGAAAAAATTCGCCTGCCAATCAGCCGGTCCAATTTTATCCGGCTGGTCAGTTTTATTTCACTGTTAAGCGGTACAGCCCTGCTGGTGAAAGTTCTTAAGTAATACGATATTTGGCAATTTCACCTCTTAATCGGTACGAATCCGGAATCATGAGTTCTTCCACTGTAAAAAAAGAACTGAAAGCCGCCCGCCACCGGGCCGCTTTTTCGGTGGCGCTGAATATCTGTCTGGCTGTAGGCAAGGGGTTGGCCGGTGTGGCAGCCAACAGTACGGCACTGATCGGTGATGCCATCCATTCAGCCACGGATGTGCTGGCCTCGGCCGCAGCCCTCGTAGGACTCTGGGTTGCGGGACGGAAACATCCTTCCTTCCCCTATGGGCTTTACAAAGCGGAAACCATTGCCACCCTGGTTACCTCAATTCTAATTATTGTTGCCGCCTATGAGATTGGCCGTCAGGCCCTGTTTGGCCCGGAACGACTACCGGACGTTGCCCTGGCCCTGCCGGTGGCCCTGATTTCTCTGATCGTCGCTTTTTCCTTTGGCATATATCAACTTCGGGCCGGCAAAAAACTGAACTCGCCGGCGTTGATTGCCGATGCTCGGGATTATCTGGCAGACAGCCTGTCCACCTCCATTGTTTTACTGGGCCTGTTAGGTTCAACACTGGGCTTTGCGGTGGATCAATGGGCCGCTTTTGGCGTATCATTATTTGTTTTTCGAGCTGGCGGAGGGCTGATGGTGACAGCGATCCGTGATCTGCTTGATGCCTCTATTGACAGGGAGACGGAAAGAGAAATTGTCCAACTGGTTGAATCCTATCCCCGGATAACCAAGGTAAAACGCTGTCTCAGCCGCACCGCCGGCGGCCGTTTTATTATCGACATGGATGTCATCATGCATACGCCATCACATCAGGTTGCCGATCAGGTTGCCGATCATCTCGAGAAGGAAATTACCGAAAAATTTCCCAGGGTCGTGATGGCTCGTATCCGTCCCCATTATGGATATGGTGATGTAGTCCGCAGGATGATGCCCATGGAATCACCGGACGGCTCCATTTCCAGGCATATCGGCAGAGCTCCCTGGTTTCTGATGGAAACGGTAAATAAAGAAACCGGCAAAATTTTAAGGGAATATATTGAAAATCCCTATTTCAGGGAGGAAAGAAAAAAAGGCTATCTGGTGGGCAAGTGGCTTCTGTCCCACAAGCTGGATCAACTCATTATTGCCGAAGGAAGTCCGGTTACAGGGACTGCTGTTGCCCTGCTGGAGGAAGCAGGAGTTGATATTGTTACTGAAAAAAAAAGTTCAAAGGGGACTACCCCCTGAGCCTCCAAAAGTCTCGCAAACTCGCTATCTGTCCCTTTGTCCCTTTGAACCTGGTTTAATTCATGATTTCGACAAAAATAATAAAAATTCTATTGCTGATTCTTCTCACTGTTTCCGGTATTCTGGCAAACCGGCCTGGTTGGGCCTCCGTTGATCCCTTCCCTGTCCATGATTCCATACGTTCCAATGTTCGGTTCTGGAAAAAGATCTATACCGAACATCCCTCTACAATGGGATATATCCATGATTCGCGAAATCTTGACATCATTTATGAAGTGATGGAACTTGTAGATACGGAAAACCCGAAAGCCGAGAAAATTAATAACAAGCGGGTCAGGATGGCCAAATTACGCTATGGTCGAATTCTTGCCAAACTGGCCCGGGGAGAGAAAGCGGACACCGCGGAGGAAAAAAAAGTTCTGGCCCTTTTCAGTTCACAGGCAGCGAAAAAAAGTCTGGCGGAAGCAAAAAACAACATCCGATTTCAACGTTGCCTGCGGGACCGTTTTCTTGCAGGCCTCAAACGCTCTGGCGCCTATTTTGAAAAAATGCGAAAAATTTTTACAGAGCATGGTTTGCCAGCCGATCTGGCCTATCTTCCCCACGTGGAATCCTCCTTTAATTATAAGGCCCGGAGCAAGTACGGGGCCGTGGGGGTCTGGCAATTTACCAGGGGTACCGGCCGAAAATTCATGTCCGTGAACAACACCCTGGATGAACGGCGGGATCCCATTCTCGCCACCCATGCCGCAGCCCGGTTGCTCAAGGAAAATCATGAAAAGCTGGAAAGCTGGCCTTTGGCGCTCACTGCTTATAATTATGGAGTTAACGGCATGCTGAGGGCCAAAAGGGCACAGGGCAATTATGAAAAAATTTTTAATGACTACGAAGAAGGCCGTTTTGGTTTTGCCAGCCGCAATTTTTACGCCGAATTTATAGCCGCCCGGGACGTTGCTTTACATTACCAACAGTTTTTCGGTGAGATCGCTTTTGAAACTCCGGTTAAAACCCATGAAATCAAACTTCCGGGTTACGTCGAACTAGAGGAACTTTCCCGTCATTTCATGGTTAATACGCGTAGTCTCAGGCAGTTAAATCCGGCCTTGGGTGAAACTGTATTCACCAGCCAGAGATTTGTGCCAAAGGGGTATCTTTTCCGCTTGCCATATCAAATGCATGACAATTTTAATCGTCTTGCCGAATCATTACCTAAGGATATATTTCAGAAAAGACAAAAGAGAGATCATTTTTACCGGGTGAAACCAAGGGATACGGCCGGTGCCATTGCCCGCAGAAACGGGCTGAAGCTTACTGACCTCATCCTGGCCAACAATCTTGATTCCCGAGCCACGGTTTATGTCGGCCAGACCTTGAAGCTCCCTGCGTTGAGCAAAAAAAACAAACCTGTCTCCGGCTTGGCCGGCAAGATGGATATTCTGGCCGCTAAGGCAAAACATGCCCCCATGACGCCGAGACAAAAACCAGCGACTGAGTAACCCATCAAGATATCACAAAAAATTCATGTCTGAAAATAAGCCTGCAACAATTTACCTGAAAGACTACCGGAAACCTGATTTTCTAATTGATGAGATTGATCTCCATTTCAAACTCACCAACCAGATAACAACAGTTACCGCCAAAATGAATTGCCGCCGCAACGGCAAAGAAGTTGAACCACTGAGATTAAACGGCGAGAAGCTGGACTTAAAATCGGTGACCATCAATGGCCGCATGCTTTCCGAAGAGGAGTATGAGATTTCTCCCCTCTTGCTGATCATCCGGCATGTCCCTGATGATTTTATTCTTGAAATCAAAACGGAAATCAGCCCCCGGGACAATACTTCCCTGGAAGGTCTGTATCAATCAAGCGGAATATACTGTACCCAATGCGAGGCTGAAGGGTTTCGCAAGATCATGTTCTTTCCCGACCGGCCCGATGTTATGTCCCGTTTCACCACCACCATTGAGGCGGATCGATCTTTCCCGGTGCTCATCTCAAACGGAAATCTTGTTGATCACGGGGAATTGCCGAAAAACCGCCATTATGCAACATGGTACGACCCTTTTCCCAAACCCTGTTATCTCTTTGCCCTGGTGGCCGGAGATCTTATCCGTATCGAGGATCAGTTCACAACCAAGTCCAAACGCAGTGTTAATCTGCATATCTATGTCCAGGAACATAACAGAGATGCCTGCGATCACGCCATGCAGTCCCTTAAAAAGGCCATGGCCTGGGACGAGAGAGTCTTTGGCCTGGAATATGACCTTGATCTCTACATGATTGTTGCCGTGGATGATTTCAACATGGGGGCCATGGAAAACAAGGGACTGAATATCTTCAACTCAAAGTATGTCCTGGCCCGGCCCAAGACTGCGACAGACACGGATTACGAGTTGATTGAGGCAGTCATCGCCCATGAATATTTTCATAACTGGACCGGCAACCGGGTGACCTGCCGGGACTGGTTCCAATTGAGCCTGAAGGAGGGCTTGACTGTCTTTCGCGACCAGGAATTTTCAGCTGACATGGGTTCACGTCCGGTAAAAAGAATAACTGATGTCAGTATGCTCAGAAACGCTCAGTTTCCCGAGGACAGCGGGCCCATGGCCCATCCTGTCCGACCGGATTCCTACATCGAGATCAATAATTTCTATACAGTGACGGTGTATGAGAAAGGCGCCGAACTGATCCGCATGATTCATACCCTGCTGGGCGCTGCCTCATTTCGCCGAGGCATGGATTTATATTTCAAACGTCATGACGGCCAGGCCGTGACCACGGAAGATTTTGTTCGGGCCATGGAGGATGCATCAGGCGTGGATCTTGGCCAGTTCAGGCTCTGGTACAGCCAGGCCGGAACCCCGGTTCTGACCGTTCAGGGTCAATACGATGGGCAAAAAAAGACCTACAGCCTGACGGTCAGCCAGTTCTGTCCTCCTACCCCGAACCAGCCTGATAAAAAAACCTTTCATATTCCCCTGGCCATGGGACTGCTGGCTGCGGACGGCAATGACATTTCTCTTCACATGACCGGTGAGGGAAAACAGGGTGAAACCAGCCGCGTTCTTAATGTTTGTAAAACTGAAGAACATTTTATTTTCGAGGATATCGACCAGCAACCCACCCCATCGCTGCTGCGTCATTTCTCGGCCCCGGTAAAGCTCCAGTTTGACTACAGTGATGATGATCTGCGCTTTCTTCTTAGCCATGATTCCGATAATTTTAACCGTTGGGAGGCGGGCCAGCGTTATCTCTGCCGTATTCTTCTCCGATTGGTTGATGATTTGCGGGCCGGCAGGGAATTGGCCCTTTCCCGGGATGTTATTGATACATTCCAACAGCTTCTTGACCTCGATGGCAAGATTGAGCCGGCTCTCCTGACTCAACTCCTGATCCTGCCGGCGGAAAAATATCTGGGTGAGCAGATGGAGGTGATCGATGTGGAAAGGATTCACCGCGCCCGTGACTTTACACGTCAAACCCTGGCCCGCTCCCTCTATGATAATTTTCTCAGCGTCTTTCATGATAATGTGAACCTTGCCCCCTATTTTTACAGCGCCGGGCGTGCCGGGCAACGCAGTTTAAAAAATCTTTGCCTCTCCTATTTAATGACCTTAAACAAGGAGGCAGTTCTTGATCTTTGTCTGCGGCAGTATGACGGGGCCGAGAATATGACGGACGTTCTCCAGGCCTTTCAGGCCATTGTCCATAACCGGGATTGCCCGGAAAAAAAGGCCGTCCTGGTGGACTTTCACAACCAGTGGCGAACAAATAACCTGGTAATGGATAAGTGGTTTGCTATTCAGGCCACGTCGCCCCAGCCGGAAACCCTGTCCGAAGTGCAATACCTCCTCGCTCATCCTGACTTTTCCATGAAAAACCCAAACAGGGTTCGAGCCCTGATCAGTTCATTCTGTACCCTGAACATCACCTGTTTCCATCATCAAAATGGGGAAGGCTATGTTTTTCTTGCCGACCGGGTGTTGGAGCTTGATCCCTTCAACCCGATGATTGCCGCCCGTCTTCTTGCACCGCTCAGCCGCTGGCAACGCTTTGATCCGGCCAGGCAAACACTGATGAAAAAGCAGCTTGAACGTATTCTCGCAGCTGAAAATCTTTCAAAAGATGTTTACGAGATAGCGGCTAAGAGTCTGGGAAAAAGGTAATGCTCTCGTAACACTGCAACTTCAATAAGTACCGGTACACCACCAACTTCCCCTTTATTAAAGGGGGATTGAGGGGGATTTTTTCAGGTTGATACCCTTATTTTATACACTGAATGGCTTACTCTTACTCTCAGGGCTTTTAGGCCTTCGCCTGCATAGTGGAGAGCGACGCTTTGCCTTCTCCCTGGTTCAGACTCTGCTTGGCCTGCCTCTGCTTGCCGGAGAATATCTCTACCTTGCCCACCACCTGGAAGCGCGGGCAATTCAAATCGTGCTTTTTTCCGAAATTATCTTTGCCCTTATCTGGCTCTCCATGGCCCTGCGCTTACGAGACGCAACGGTCGAAACCGTGGGTGAATCCCGTCGTCATGCCCTGATTGAAATCAGTGTTGGGGCAGTGGTGACGACTCTGGCCGCTTACTTCCTGGCCTACCGCTCTGCCATTGAAATATCCGATTCAATGCCGGCTTTCCACAATTACAGCCCTGTCTATTTTTCAGCTGTCTTTATTCTGGCAACGATCCTCTACGCCTCCTGGCGGCTGGAGGGGTTTTGGCGTGTTCTTAGCAGTTCCCAACGCTGGGAGTATAAATTTCTGGTAGCGGGCAGCTACCTGATTTGCGGATCCCTGGCCTGGTGTACTTCCTATCGACTCACATATCTGATCATTGTTCCAAGGCATCTCCTGCTTCTATCAGCACTTTTACTGAGCGGCTGGATGCTGATGTTGTATGCCCTGGTACGTCATCGGCTATTAAACCGTAAAATCTTTGTTTCAAGGAAGGTTATTTATTCCTTTGTTGTTCCTTCCCTTCTTGCCGCCTATCTTTTGAGTTTCGGACTGGTCTCTTTGATCATGCGCACCTTCGGGCTGGAGATGTCCTTTGTCCTGAAATGGCTCTTTATGATCCTGGGAACTGTTGCGGTCGGACTCTTTGCCTCATCCGGAAAAATACGAAGCCGGGTCCATTTTTTTATCTCCACTCACTTCTATGTCAACAAATATGAATACCGTGATGAGTGGCTGGCCCTTTCTCAACAACTTCAGGGTGCTTTGAGCAAGGCTGAAGTGATCAAAGCCCTGCGCCTGGTGCTTGCAGAGAGTCTTTATACCACTGAAATTTTTATATGGCTTGGGGATTTAAGCAAAGGGTACAGACTGTTTTCTTCTCCTGAAAGCCTCTACGGGCGAAGCAATGAAGATGCTCTTGCTGCAGATGCTCCTCTGATAGATTTTATGCAGACCCATTCGCATTTTTACCTGAAAGAAAAAGAACCGGATTCGGCATGGCATGAGGTGCAAAAAGTTACCGAGCCTTTCCTCACCTCTCTAAACCTCAAACTTATTACCCCCATCTCGGTTGAGAATCAGCTTGTCGGATTGATCGGCCTTGGGCCGGAGTATACCGGCGGCCAATACGGCCATGATGATTTTGACCTGCTTACTGTGCTTGGCAGCCAGACAGCCTCGGCGCTGCTGGCCGTCCGTATGGCAGAAAAACTTGCCCATGCCAGGGAGCAACAGGCCTGGAATCGCCTGTCCGCCTTTGTTCTTCACGACATCAAAAACGCGACCACCATGCTCTCCCTGCTCCAGGAAAATGCGCCGGAGCATATCCATGAACCTGAATTCCAGCAGGATATGCTGGAACTGGTGGATGACGCTTTACGGAGGATGGGCCGGGTTGAGCAACGTTTGCTCACTTTAAAAAATGAGATCACACCAAACCTGCAGACTATTGAACTGTGCTCTGCCTTACAGGCTTGCTGTGATCAACTCAAAACAAAACTGCCGAAAATGGAGCTCAAGGTAAAATGTTCAACTGTTATTCAGGTACATACGGATCCGGAACTTCTTTTTTCAATCCTGGAGAATCTCCTCCTCAATACTTTTCAGGCGAGAAGTGAGGGAAATGTTGTCCGGATCAGAACTCACAAAGATGTTGCCGGCAAACAGGCACGGATAGAAATTACCGACAATGGCCCGGGAATAGCGGAAGAATTGTTGCCCGATGCCCTTTTTGAACCGTTTAAGACCAGTAAAAAAGAAGGCAGCGGCATTGGCCTGTGGCAGGCAAAGAGAGTGATAACAGGTTTGGGAGGAAATATTTCAGCTGACAACTGTCCGGAAGGAGGAGCACGATTTGTGATCAGGCTGCCATTGGCTGCGGGTGTCGGCTAATTTAACTGTTTAATTCAGCCGCTATTTATTGTTTGGTCGACTTGACAGAAAGGACCGGAATTGTCTATCGATAAATATTCGGGTTGGAGTTAAATCAGTGCTAGGGCCAAGAAATTGTAAATATCTGGGTAGTGTCCCAAGTTCGTTCAAGTCGCCTTGCAAGTTATATCAGTCATATGTGAGTAAGGCGACTTGAACGAACTTGGGAGTGCTAGCCGAATATTGATGTCTATCTAGATTGATTTTTAGTGATTTCAACCATTGTTCTGAGTCTAATTCGCCGGCCTTTCCCTTCTCTTCTTCTTTTTGCAGGTATAAAAATAGACGAAGATGAGGTGCTGGTGCATGTTTACACTGTTCACTTATTTCTTCAGACTCAGACCTGAAAGATCAAGCCAACGTAAAGTTTTTTCCCAAAAAGTAGCTTGCACTGTTAATCAGGTATTGTCCTTCAAACTTGGTTATTTTTACTAAATCAGGAATAAAGTTTTGTTCCTGATTGGTTGGCCGATTACAGTCATGTCGCTTGCCAGTAAAAAAATCCGACACCTGTTCTCTCAAGCTTTTTCCTTCCCCTTCTTCATTCAATCCCGATTAACGACTGTGCCCCAATAAATTTCAGTTATGTTGTGATGCTGTTGGCGGTAACAGAAAAAGGAATTAAGTAAGGTATCCCCCGAACTAAAAAACAAAAAAATCCCCCGGTTTATCCGGGGGATTTTATCAAACTTCAGCTGGTTTTATACAGTTGTTAAAACATGCTTATTTCTTTTTGCCCAAACGTTTTCGGCTATAACCCATCAGGCCGAAAAGGCCGGTGCCGAAGAGGAGCATGGTGGCTGGTTCCGGGACTGGGACTGGGGCGGTACCAGGGCCTTCGGCCGTAAGTGTTGCAGTATTGAAATAGAAATCACCACCTGTTGCGGTAAGAGAGGCGGCAACTGTACCTGAAGCATTTAACGACATAAGAGATGTCAGCGTAAAGTTGACATCTCCTGTATCAACTTCCCAGGAAAATGAATTTGTACCAACATCTAAAGTTGCGCACTCCCACCAATCCCAACCATCATCTGTAAAGTTAAGATCAACTGTAGCTGATGTGACAATATCTGTCCCCGGGGTAAAACCGTCCTTGGTAATGTCAAAAGTCCAGTTGATTGTGTCATCATTCCCCCAGGGCCGCCAACTTCCTTTCATATATTGTGCGTTAGCATTATATGTATCAGTGTAGGTCGTTGCCATAGCACTACCAGCCCAGGCCAGTATTCCAAAAGCCAGTATTGTTGCTAAAATCTTTTTCATTTCTTTTCTTCCTGTTGATAAAATAAAAATTTAAATTAAGTCCGCTTTCATTTACTGATTTTTAGTTGCAACTGTCGTGCCATTAAGTTAACAACTTAAAATAACACATGTTTCCAGTCAGTAGCTTATCTATGACTCAGCCATTGTAAAAAAACCCGACAGCTGCAGGGAGTCACAATCCGTCCTTTATCGAGATAAAAATACCTGGATGACCTGTAGTTGTCAGGGTTGACGGTAATTGTCAGGAGGAGACGGGAGATTGGCTGGGAAAAGCCTTTCGGGATGGCTGTCGGAATATTTTACAGTTCGGATTAACCACGGAATACACAGAACACACGGAAAAATTCATAAAACCATTCTTTCAATCTGCGCTTTTGGGTAGTGGCCAAGTTAACCGGAAGGCCGGCTTGAGGCTGTTTGCTTTTAAATTTCCGTGTATTCCGTGTATTCCGTGGTTGATAAAAAGACTCGGATTAACCACGGAATACACGGACCACACGGAAAAA
>JAOZOY010000139.1 GCA_029933005.1 Deltaproteobacteria bacterium | reverse complement strand
TCGGCATCCTGGCCGCAGTCGCCATCCCCATGTACAAGAACTATATTCAGAAAGCCCGCTTTACCAGCGCGGTGCTGCCAACGATTCACTCGGTGGAAACGAATGTGGCAACCCGGTTTGCGGTCAATGATACCTTTCCGGCAGCTAGTGATACAACCACGATGCAAAAGGATGCAGATACCAGTTGTGTTACTTTGGATACAATTACTCCGGCCAGCCATCATCTTCATTTTACCCTTGTAGACAACAGTACTGTCGGTGCTCTTATTGATGCCTATGGCGCTGGCATTACCGCAGATGCTGTTATCAGCAATGGTAAGATTACCGGTTGGAATTATGATGGTGACCTTGCAGATGCGATAGGCTTGGATTAATTTCAGCGTGTATAACCTGAATGATAAGGGATGCCGGGTTGCTCCGGCATCCCTTATTTGGCTTGATTGTGGATTGCGTCAATGGACAACAAGTGTGGAACATTTAAAGGTGGTCATCGCGGCATTGTCTGGCTGTTCTGTTTTCTGATAGCCATTTTTATTCTGTCGGCCTATTCCAACAGCTTGTTTGTTCCCTTTACGCTTGATGATACCCATAGCTTTGTTATTGAACCCAAAGTCCTGAACTTTACCTTTTCCCTCCCTGCTTTTATCGATTTGGCAAAAACTAAGTTCGGCATTGCCCGCTTTCTGCCCATGGTAACTTTTGCTCTTGATCTGCAGTGGGGAGCTGGAAGCCTGATGGCCTTTCATGTTACCAATGTTGTCATTCATTTTTTGGCAACCATGGCCCTGTTTTTTATGCTGAGGGGTCTTTTCCTCCTGCATAAAGACAATGTCAATATTTACGTATCCTCCCCGACCAAAAGGATTCCCGTTGGTTTTATAGCTATTTGTGTTGCCGGCATATGGTCATTGCATCCGGTGCAAACTAATGCGGTTACCTATCTCGTTCAGAGGATGACTTCAATAGCAGCGTTATTTTATTTTCTTTCATTGGGCTGCTATCTGCAGGGGAGGAGAAGATGCCACAAACTAAATAATGATCGTATTTCCATGATCGTTTGGTGTTGCGCCAGCCTGCTTTTCTGGTTGTGTGCCATGATGAGCAAGGAAATTGCCGCAACACTGCCCGTTGTGTTGGTATTGATAGAATGGCTTTTTATCGATGATCATGGACTGTTTGAATTTGCTAAGAAACATAAAATAATCATTATTGTTGCATTCACGGTTTTTGTGTCTTTCCTCCTCTGCAAAATGTTGCCCGGGATGTTGAGTGGATATGATCGCCGGCATTTTACTTTGTCTGAAAGAGTGTTGACTGAATTACGGATTGTTGTTTCTTATATCTTCCTTTTATTGATGCCGACTCCTGGTTTTCTAACTCTTGAGCATGATCCTTCGCTTTCAACCTCTTTTCTGTCTCCGCCAACTACATTGTTGTCTTTACTTTTTATTAGTATCATCATTATCGCGGCTTGGAAAGCCAGAAAGAAACATCCCTTAATTACCTTTGGCTTCGCCTGGTTTTTTGTAAATTTGATAATTGAATCAACATTTATTCCCTTGGAGTTAATGTTTGAGCATCGTCTTTACCTGCCTTCGGCCGGGTTCTATCTTGCCTGTTTCATGATTGTATATGAATTGTATGATGGTTTTTTCTCCAGAAGTCATAATACCCAGCGTTCCAAGGTGATGGTGGCCATGATGATAATCTTGTTTTCCTGCCTGTCACTGTCAACCTATTATCGCAACATGGTCTGGAGGGATTCTGTTACTTTGTACCGTGACTGTCTGCGAAAAGCCCCCAATAAACCCAGGGTTCACGGCAATCTGGCCAAGGCCCTAGCGGAAAAAGGTTTGTATAAAGAATCACTGGCCGAAGGAGAAAAGGCCCTGGCTTTGGGAGTAAAGGGCTACGAGGTGTACTGGGTGGCGGCCAGCAACATAATTTCAACTTTGTCCCGGATGGGAGATAACGAGGCTGCACTTGCCCGGGCAAGAAAATTTCTTGATCAGGCTCCTCCCTGGACCTTGAACAAGGCCTTTTCCCTGTTCCTTTGCCATTTGGGTAATATCTATCTGCAGGAAAAAAACTATCAGGCGGCAATTGAAAATTATGTCAGGGGATTAAAGTTTTGTCTTGATTATGATATTCCTTATGCTTCGACGTTTGAAGGTAACATCATTGGCGTCTGGAATGAAGGTCTGAAGGATGGTTATGCTTTTAAACCCACAGCCGGCCTGCCCGAGGGCGTGGTGCCTACCGCCAATGAAAAGATGGCGGAAATATTCTTTGCCTTGAATCAGGATGAACGGGCCCTGGAGTATTGTCGTAAATCTTTGCTTGAAAACCCGTCTTCAGTTCTGGGACGTCTAATTAAGGATAAAATTGAAAAAATCCAGTTGGCCAACGCCGTGCAGCGGCAAAAGGGAACTATCAAAAGTAAATATTTCAAACATCCGCTTGCCGGCAAATTTAATTTTTACATGGCCGTTTCGTATGCTTTGATGAAAGTTGGGTGCAGGAATTCCCTCGTGGAATATGTGATACATAAAGCGGAAAGAATACGGCCGGATAATGTGGATGTTTCCCTGCTGAAATCCTGGCTGCTGTTTAAGAACTGCTCGTTTACCGCGGCTGTCAATGAGATTGACCGGGCGATTGCCAGGGATCGTGATTATGCCCAGCTTTGGATTAATCGGGGGATATATGTTTTGGCGGAGCATAAAGATCTGGAGGCATTGGCGGCTTTCAACCGGGCGATGGAATTGTATCCGGCCTATCCGCATGCAAAAAAATTGGAAGCTATGATCATGACGGCTGAAAAAGGATTAACTGAAAAGGTTTCCACTCGCAATTCCTGTTCAATTAAAGGAGTTCATAATGGATAATTTTTCTCCTGGCTTTTTGAAGCAAAGGGGTTTTACCCTGGTTGAACTGATGATTACGGTTGCCATCCTGGCGGTTTTGGCTACCATAGCCATCCCTGCGTACCAGAACTATATCAACCGTGCCAATCAGTCAGATGCCATTATTGGCCTGAAAGCGGCGCAGATGGCCCAGGAACAGTTTTACAGTGAAAATAACCGTTATGCCAACACCATTGGTATTCTGCCGGGATTCAGCAACTCGGGAGCCGCCAACACCTATGTCAAGGGTGATTACACGTTAAAGGTGATTAGTGTCAACACTACCCCGGCTTTTATCATTGCTGCCACGTGGATTGACAATGGAAAAGGTATTAACGATCGCTGGACCATCAGTAACACCAATATCAACCCGGTTTGTGATACCTCGGTTCCCGGGATTAAAGGCTATTCCGTTTTCAGCTGGCTCTTTGATTAGCATTATTTGCTTGTTTTTATTTTGTCGCGGGCTCCCGGGGATTAATTTCCAGGAGCCTTTTCTTTTGCTTTTCAAGTTTTCCTCCTTGACTGTCGAACAGGTTGATGTGATAGGTAGAAAATCAGGGTAAACCTCCCAAAAAATAATTGATAGAG
>JAOZOY010000075.1 GCA_029933005.1 Deltaproteobacteria bacterium | reverse complement strand
TGTTCCGCAACAAGGCGGGCAATGTAGTGCGCTGTCCGGTGAAATTCGGCTGATCGTAAGCGTTCATCATTGCCCCGTTCGGATTCGGCATGAAACTTACTAATTTTTTTAACAGAAACAGCCAACATTGCAAAACTTTTTTTATTGTATGAATAATATCATTATATTGGTAACATATTATAAACATTAAACATAATTTTTTGGTGCCATGCAATACGCTGTTTTTACCTTCCATTGCCGCTTTACCTCAAAAGCGTTCCTTTCCGTTTTTAAAGGTTCTGCCTTGCGCGGCTTGTTCGGCCATGCCCTGAAAAAAATTTCCTGCACTCTTCGCCATCAGAGTTGTGATCGGTGTTTGTTGCGCTCCACCTGCGTTTATTTTTCAATGTTTGAGACAAAAAAAGCAAATTCTCGAACTTCATCAAATAACCAGCGCGCAAGCACCCTACCCCATCCATTTGTCCTGGAGCCGCCTTCAGAAAACAATCGCATCTATAATCCAGACGATTTTTTTGACATGCGGTTAACCCTGTTTGGAGATTCTATTCATCACCTCCCATATCTAGTCTATTGCATTGAACAGATGGGTCAAGACGGTCTTGGTGCCAAACTTAAGGGCAGACGTGGAAAATTTAAATTGATTTCCATCTTTCAAAAAGACCAAAAAATTTACGACCATAGCAGTGGCATTTTAGACCAAAGCCACCAACCAGAAATTCTCGCCCCTGACTGGCCGGCAGACGAGCCGGTCTCCAAGATCAAAATCCGTCTTGAAACGCCTCTGCGCTTGAAGTTCAATAACAGACTCACAAGTCGGATCAGTTTTCATATCCTGATCAGGGCCTGCCTGCGGCGGATCTCTCATCTTGAAGAAACCTTTGCCAACGGAGAGCCTGACCTTGATTACCGTAACCTTATTGTCCTGGCCAAGAATATCCATATCGAAAAATCAAATTTCAAATGGCAGGAAATAAGCCGCTATAGCAACCGTCAAAAAACCGGGATGCAGATAGGTGGAGTAACCGGCACGGCTGTTTTTACAGGCGACATTACCCCCTTCATGCCGCTACTTGCATATTGTGAAAAAACACATATCGGCAAGCAAACCGCTTTCGGTCTCGGTAAAATAACGGTGATCCCGGTGCCGGATCAATGAAAAAAGTTCTGCTGGCTGTTTCAGGCTTAAATCCACAGGTCATAACGGAAACATTATATGCCCTGCATATGGAAGGCCGTATGGTCGACCAGATCCATGTTATCACCACTAGAAAGGGCAAAGAGTACATCTTCAAAACTCTTCTTGCCCCTGACGGGGCTTTTTCTTCTTTTCTTGACGATTATAAAATCCCCAGAGAGACTGTCGATTTTTCCCCCGCCAACATTCATGTAGTTACCGATACACATGGTCGAGAACTCGATGACATTACCAATGCGGAGGCAAATGAGGCATTGCTGAAATGCTGCCTGAACCAGACGTTTCAACTCACTTCCCAACCATCCCGGGCTGTCTATTTCCTGGTGGCGGGCGGCCGGAAAACAATGTCAAGCTGTTTGTCCACCGCCGCCCAATTCTACGGCAGAACACTGGATCGAATTTACCATGTCCTGGTCTCTTCTGAATTTGAAGCATGCCGTGATTTTTGGTTTCCTCCCAGTAAATCCGTCGCCATTACCCTTTTTGATCACAAAAGGCAGCCATATGAGAAAGAAACCCGCTATGCAGAAGTACAACTGGTTGCCATGCCCTTTTTCTCTCTTCGCGATCAACTCTCCGCCGAAATGCTGACAACTCCACGTATGCCGGCGGATCTTATGGCCTCTCTTATTAAGGATAAAGATGCTTTCCTGATAATCAAACTACCGGAAGCGAAAATTATTTACGGCAGCCGGGAACTTGATGTCAATCCCGCCTATCTTGCCATCTATGCCTGGTTCGCAGAACAGAAAAAGAAATGTACCAGGCAGGAGTCGTGTCAGGAATGCAGCGATTGTTTTGTTGAAGCGTTGGACATAATGTCCGATCACAATAATCTCAGCAGACTCTACCAGGCCATTCCCGGCAGCAGACTTCTGTCCGAGATGTCAAATAGCGGAATCGCCTCTCTTACCCGTGAAAACTTCAACAGCTACAAATCAAAACTTCGAAAAATGATTGCATCTGCATTTGGAACAGGAATCGGAGCACAGCTTGAAATCAGTGCTGTTGGCAAAAAACCGGATACCCGGTTTGGTATCCGTCTTGACAAGTCACGAATCAGGATTGAATGGTAAATTTGTCGATTTCAAAAAATGCTTTCTTGCCATAAAATGATGGCTTCGTAAAAAGTCCCTTTCTCCGTCATTCCCGCGCAGGCGGGAGACAAGCACCCTCAAAGGGGCATAAACTCCGACTTCGATCCAGAACGTATTGAAATGACTAGATTCCCGCCTTGCGCGGGAATGATAAAAAAATGGCAAAATGTAGTTTTTACGAGACCATCATAAAATGCTCTATAAGTAAAAAACTCTGTAGCCTCAGTGTTGTTTTTTGTAATTAAAAAAACTTTCACACCATTCCGTTATATCTTTTTTGAGAGGGGCGATGATGAGCAAAGTATTTGTAAGTTTTCTTGGAACAAATGATTACCTCACCTGCAATTATTGTTTCGGGAGTCAAAAAGTCACAAGGGTTCGTTTTGTTCAGGATGCCCTGATTCAACTGTTTTGCGAAGATTTTGGCGAAGATGACCGTATCCTGATCTTCCTAACCAGAGAGGCGCGAAAGAAAAACTGGAACGACAATGAAAATCGTCAGGGGCTGGCAAGCCTTCTTAATGCCTTGTCAAATCAAACTCTCATCCAGGATATCGATATCCCGGACGGCTCTTCGGAAGAGGAAATATGGCAGATTTTTTCTCTGGTTTATCATCAGCTTAACCAAGGTGATGAGGTAATTATAGACATTACCCATGGCTTTCGTTCTCTGCCCATGCTGGGAACTGTCCTGCTGAATTATGCAAGAGTTTTGAAAGAAATCGAGATTCGAGGTATTTACTATGGCGCCTTTGAAACCCTGGGACCAGTATATAAAGTCAAAAAAATGGAAGAATCCCTAAGGAATGCTCCAATATTTGATCTCAGCAGTTTTGATACGCTTATGCAATGGAGCAGTGGTGCTGAAAATTTTGCCAAATTCGGTAATCCGGATAAAATTTCACGTTTACTCAAAAATATAGCAACACCTCGTTTGCGGCAGAGCCGGGGCAAAGATGATCTGGCGTATCAATTACACGGGATGGCTCATCAACTTGATGAACTTGCCGGCCAGATTGCAACAAACCGCGGTACACAGTTAACTGCGGGAACAGCAGCCGGCAGAATCAGCGAATACGTTGAACAGATACGCTCTGCGCCGGAAACCATTCCCGCCTTCCATCCCCTCCTTGACATGATCAAAAACAAGGTCAGTGGTTTTCAAGAAAACAGCCTTGAAAACTGCCTGGCCGCAGTGGGCTGGTGCATTGAGCATGATCTTGTCCAGCAGGGATTAACTCTACTGCAGGAGGCGGTGATATCCATAATCCTTGACGAACATAATCTGGACTGGCGCGATCGTGATCTGCGAGAAATCGTCTCGGATTGTTTTCATGTTGTGAATATGAAAAAAACGGAAAAAAAATGGAGTCAGCGGCTCAGAGAAAATCGTAATCTTGGCCGCCGTCTAATCTCTTCACCTCTTCTCATGAATCTGGCATCAGATTATGACGCTTTAAGCAAATATCGAAATGATATCAACCATGCCGGATTCACTGGCAAGTGTAAAAGTGATGTTTTCAGGAAACAGCTCAAACAAAAATACGAGGCTATTCAAAAACTCAAGGGAGATGCATCTACTGTCTGATCATCATTAGGTGAATAGCAACAGAACAGACAAAAACAGCTTGGAAAACGAAAATTGCAACGTTGCAATACTTTGACATTTCTAACATAAAAAATTAATGTTTTTTTAAACACATCAAATTTTATTTTTTTGTTTCATAAAAAATAATAGCGGAGCAGGAAATGAAACAAACCACTCTAAAAATTACGCTGGCAGGACTGCTTCATGATATCGGCAAATTCTCCCAGGGCTGTCTTGATGTCTCCAAGGATTACCTCATCTGTAATGCCGGTCAATATCAGCCGACCTGGAAAGGCCGGCATACCCATATTCATGCAACCTATACCGCCGCCTTCATCGAGCAGATGGCAGACAGACTGCCGAAAGTTTTTAACAGCCCGGACTGGGGTAAAGGAGACAGTTTCGTTAACCTTGCTGCTGGACACCATAATCCGGAAACCCCTCTGCAATGGGTTATCGCCCAGGCCGACCGTATCAGCAGCGGCCTTGATCGGGCCACATTTGAGGACGGCGAGAAAATCGCTTTCCAGGACTTTAAAAAAACCAGATTGCTGCCTATCCTTGAATCACTGGGGCATAAACGACATAAAAAATACACTTCGGCTGAGGACTATGACTACCGTTATCCCTTAGCACCGATTTCGGCAGAAAATATTTTCCCGATCAGGCAAAAAGGCAAACAAAGCAAGTCTGCTGCAAAACAGGATTATCAGCTTCTGTTTGATGATTTTATTCAAAAACTCAAAGGGTTGCAGAGTCTTGACACAAATATTGAATTATGGAGCCAGCATTTTGATTCTCTGCTCATGACCTATACCTCCATGATTCCGGCCGCCAGGGTGAATGACGTCGTTCATGATGTATCATTATATGACCATGGCCGGACCACCGCCGCCATGGCCTCGGCCCTCTATCTGTATCATGAACAGCAGGGAAGTCTGGAGATAAAAGCTATCACGGACAACAGTCCGGAAAAATTTCTTTTGATAACCGGTGATTTCTACGGGATACAGAATTTTATCTTCAACGCCGGCGGGGAACTGAATCGAAACCGCTCCAAAATTTTACGCGGCCGCTCTTTTGCGGTGTCGTTATTTTCAGAGCTTGCAGCTGCCATGGTTTGCGAAAGCCTTGGTCTTTCCAGCCTGTCAGTGATCTTGAGTGCCGGGGGAAAATTCACCATTCTGGCCCCGAACAGCACAGACGCGAAAACAAAAATTGGCCGGGTTGAGGAAGAAATTAATGAATGGCTCTTTAAGATCAGTTATGGCCAGTCAAGCCTTGGTATCACCTCCACCTCTGCTTCACCAGCGGAATTTTGCAGCAGCAGTTTTTCCGATCTGTGGAATGACAAACATCAGCCCAATATGGAAAAGAAAAAATTCCGCAAGATTGACCTGAACCGATATGGCGGTGTTGTTGAAGACTATCTGGATCAATTCAATAATGACCTGGCGCCCCATCAGATCTGTCCGGTATGCGGCAAACGGCCATCACATAAAAGCGCTGTACAGGGTGATTTTGTCTCGTGCCGGATCTGTCGGGACCATATCATGCTCGGAACTTTTCTGGTCAAGAATGAACGGCTCGCTGTTTTTCCAAAATCAGCCCATTTAAAATCACACAACAGTCTGCTTGAGCCGATCTTCGGTAAATACCAGCTTTGTTTTACCAGCGAGGCTGCGGATGATGCCCTGAAACTCTTTGATTTTCAAATCATTGACGACGGCACCCTACCCTGCGCGGCCACGACCCGTTTGATAAACGGCTATGTTCCGGTCTATTCCAAATTTGATGCTGATGATGATCGCCTGGCAAAAAACGATGACCAACCCATTAAAGAAGACAATCCCGTGACCTTTAACCATCTTGCCGCCAAGGCAAAACAATTTAAAGACAACGGCAGAATAAAAGGGGTAGAGGCCCTCGGCGTTTTAAAGGCAGACGTGGACAACCTCGGCATCCTCATGGGCACGGGGCTTAGCAAGGAGCGGTTTACGGTTTCCCGCCTTGCCACTATCAGCCGGCAGCTCAACAACTTTTTCACGGTATATCTTCCGCATCTTTTAAGATCCCATGATCAATTCAGGAATATTTACACGGTTTTTGCCGGTGGTGACGATCTCTTTCTCATCGGCCCCTGGCGCATCATGGCAGATCTTGCCCTTGAACTGCGAGAACGTTTCGCTGACTATGTCTGCCACAATGAACAGATCACCTTTTCCGCTGGAATAACGGTGCAAAAGGCCCATACGCCCGTTGACAAACTGGCGGAGGCGGCGGAAGAGGCCCTGGAGGAGGCAAAGGATCAGGGCAGAAACCGGATCACTATGTTCACGGCCACGGTTACCTGGGATGAATTTGCCAACCTGAAAAACTACAAAAAAACCATGGAGAGCTGGCTTAAGGAAAAAATAATTGCCAGGGGGATGATGTACAGGTTCAATCAGTTCATTGAAATGGTCAGACGGGAAAAAACTTTAATTGGCAAGAATGTAGTTATAGGAGATCTTGAATGCTTGAAATGGCATGCCATGTTCAAATATTCAGTGGCTCGAAATATCAACTCTCAAATTAAGAGAGAAGAGAGGCAGCAAGCGATAAAGCAAATCAGTCAGATGGCGGCATGGCTGGAAAAATATGGTGAAGCGGTACGTATTCCTCTCTGGCATTTACTTTATGAACGACGTTGATTTTTTGAAATATTACAATATGACCGGTCGGAGGTTCAAATGGCGACAATAACATTATGGAAAAATCGTGATAAAGGAATTGTAGATCCCTTTCTGTTTTCTGAAGAAGCTGAAAAATGGGCCAAAAATGTTGGTCAAGAGGGAGGGCACAATAAGAACAAAAGTACGCAGTTACGACGTTTTCTGGATGAAATTCTTCGAATTAACTCAAAAGCAAGCATCCCTGATGCTGACTGGGAGATACTTTTGCCGCAGGTTCATATGATTGTTGCCAAGGTTGCTTATGCAAAAGGCCGCAACCTGATAACGGATACTTATGTCGATCTTATTCGGGGAGGAGTGAAACAGATTGAAAAAAAAGAAGATCTGCAAATTTTTGCAAATTTTCTTGAAGCATTCACTGGATTTTACAAAATTTATCATGCTTAAAACCCAAGCGTAGTAACAAGGTGTCATTATGAAACTTATAAAAATAAAAGCTATTAGCGGACGTATCGTTTTGGAAAGCGGTTTACACATAGGCGCCGGTGACACTGAAATGCACATTGGCGGCACTGACTCACCTGTTATATCAAATCCCCACACCAGGGAACCGTATATTCCCGGCTCATCCTTAAAAGGCAAAATCAGATCTCTTCTTGAGATGCGCAGCGGCCTCCTCCATCTGACAAATGGTAAGCCTTTAAATGCCACTGTTCTGAACAGCAATCTTTCCGAAAATGAAAAAAAGGAAGCTCTGCTGATATTAAAAATTTTCGGCGTAAGCGGGGCAGATGGTGATCTTGCCGCAGAAATAGGGCCAACCCGTGTTTCCTTTGCTGATTGTTCACTGAATAAAAAATGTAAACAGGAAGTGTTGCTGAACAACTGGTCTTTTACTGAAATAAAGGCTGAAAACTCCATTAACCGTATCCGAGGTGTTGCTGATAATCCCCGCTTCACCGAACGTGTTGTGGCCGGAATGTCTTTTGATTTTTCCATCACCCTGAAAGTAATGGAGGGGGATGAGAACCTGCAGGATTATCTGCTCAAGGGCCTGAAGCTTCTTGAACTTGATGCCCTGGGCGGCAGCGGCAGCAGGGGCTATGGCCGGGTACATTTTGAACTTGACGGCGACCTGCAGGAGAAATTCGCCGAAATTTCACCAATTGCCTGAAAAGATCGGGACGCACTGACTTAAAGAGGTGATAACTATTCAGGTTGGGCCACTAAATTAGCCTAACCACAATTGCGTAACTGTTCAGGAGTGATCCATATTGGTTCATTTGGGACTTCGAAGCATACTTGTGCTATTCGAGAAGTCCAAAATGGGACAAGATGGGATGCTCCTGAACAGTTGCAAGAGGTGAAATGTGAAATTTTATTCAATAACAATAAAACCGACCAGCCCCTTTGGCACCCCATTAAAAGGCGACACCATTTTCGGCCATTTCTGTTGGCAGGCGGCTGAAAATGATCTTCTTCATGGGGGCCTTGACAGCTGGATAGCACAATATAAAAACGCCCCTTTTGCCGTATTTTCTTCCGCTTTCCCGAGAGTTGCTGAAAACGGCAGGGAGTTCTATGTATTGCCACGGCCGTTTCTGCCCTTTCCTTCGGTTGGTGGCCTGTCCACCGAAGAACGTTATCAGCGCATGACGAAACGTAAAAAGGATAAAAAGAAAAAACACCTTTTAGCCGGAGATGATTTGGCCGTCCAGCCGACCCCGGAAAACTATTGCTCGGATGAAGAACTTTTTCAGCTCCATATAAACTCCATTCCTCTGGAGCAAAGAAAAGAATTACGACTGCTCACAGGAAAACAGCGGAAATTATCCGGAAAGTTTGTCCAGGCCCATAATACGATCAACCGGGAAACCATGACCACCGGGCCAGGTCGGTTTGCGCCGTTTTCATCAGAAAACATTCATTTCCTGCCGGGGTTAAAGCTTGTTGTTTTTGTCCTGTTTGATGAACAGGCCACTGATATCGGCAGAATTGAAGAAGGATTTGTCAATATCGGCAATTGGGGGTTCGGCCGGGACGCCAGCGCCGGCCTTGGCCGGTTCCAGGTCATTGCCGTGCGGGAAGAAAAACCGCCTGCTCAAAAAAACGGTTCCTGCTACACACTTTCTCCCTGTGTTCCGGAAAGCAAATTGTTTAAAACAGGTTATTTCACGCCTTTTACCCGTTTTGGCAAACATGGGGCAGCCCTTCTTGGCAAGGGAAAACCTTTTAAAAACCCGGTGGTCATGGCTGATGAAGGGGCGGTATTTACTCCGACCAGAGCCGCTGTTTTCGACAAGCCGTATATTGGCCGGGCAGTAACCGGCCTGTCAAAGGCAGATGATCGTACCGTGATGCAGGGCTATGCCATTTATTTAAACTGTGATATTGAGAAAATTCAATGAACAAAGATAAAATAATAGACATTTTGTATCAATTTAAGAAATCAAACGGGGAAAAATACAATATCTCTAAAATCGGCCTGTTTGGCTCGGTTGCCAGGGGAGAAATGCATGAGCGCAGTGACGTTGATATTGTCGTAGAAATAACAGAACCTGATATGTTCAGCCTCATCGGCATAAAACAGGATCTTGAAGAAAAACTGAATATGCCCGTTGATGTCGTCAGATACCGTGACAAAATGAACAAATTTCTGAAAGGAAAAATTGAGAAAGAGGCTGTTTATGTATGACAGGGATCTTGCTTTAGAAATTTTACAGCAGCTCCAGCAGGCAGGAAAAACAATTTTGAAGCGTTTCGAACCTGTTAAGTCAGTTAGAGATTTTACAGATTCATTCCAGGGCATGGAAAAACTTGATTCCATTTGCATGCTGCTGGTTGCCACTGGTGAAAGTCTGAAAAACCTGGATAAAGTAACAAATTTCAACCTGCTTCCTCAATACCCGCAAATAGACTGGCAGAAAGCGAAAGGGATGCGGGATTTCATCAGCCATCATTATTTTGAAATAGACGCCGAAGTTGTTTATTTCACCTGTGAGAATCACATTACCCCTCTCGTAAAAACAATTGAACTTATGATCAGTGATTTACGTGAAGGCCGCGTGTAAACCAACGCTGCATCTCGAGGTGTCATCCATGCAAAGTCAAACTATTTATTATCACATTAAAACAGTAAGCCCTGTTCATATTGGCTGCGATGAGGTCTATGAACCGACCGGCTTTGTGGTGGACGAAAAAGAAAAACAGCTTGTCAGCTTTGATCCATCTGAGTTTATCGGCATGCTCGACAGCGATGCCCTGGACCAATTTTCAAATATATGCAAAAAGGGAACTCCACAATCCCTGGTGGAAATATACCGCTTCATGAACCGCCACAAGAACCTCGCCAAAGGGCAGCGGGTTGCCGTCAGTGATGCCTTTGTTGAACACTATCAAAAGACTTTGAAACTGACAGGTGAAAAAAATGTCCTCCGGAACCTGAATAAATATCAGGTGAAGCGTACAGCTTTTAATCCTCATATCGACACGGCCTATATTCCCGGTTCTACCATTAAAGGCAGTATCCGCACCGCTGTTTTAAATTTTCGAAATAAAGGGAGAACTTTTCCGAAGTATAAATTTAATGAAGCGAAAAAACTGGAACAGAATCTTACCGGCGGTTCATTTGAAAAAGATCCTTTCCGTCTCGTCAAAGTTTCTGATTTTATTGCCGTTGGCGAGGTAAAAAGACGGATTGTCTATGCCGTGAACAGAAAGAAAAAACCTTCAAAATTTGAGGCCGGAGGACCAGCGCAGATTCTGGAAATTGTGGAGCCGAACGTTGATTTTTTTGGTTCCATAACCATCACCGAGGTTCCCCGTAATGGCAAAATTCATCATCCTGTAACTAAAAAGGAAATAAGCAGCGCGCTTACGCACTTTTTTGGAAACGAAAAACAAAGGGAAGATCGGCAACTCAGCGGAATTTCTATTCCGTCAGTTCAATTTTCTTTCTCCGCCGCTCGACTTCCTCTTCGCATCGGATTTCATTCAGGGGCTGAATGCGTAACTATAGAAGGACACCGGCGAATTAAAATTATGCAAGGCAAGGGAAATAAACCAAAATATGAAAACCATGCAACCACGTTCTGGCTTGCGGCTCATTCTAAAAAACCCGCTGCCAACGAACACCTTCAACCCTTTGGCTGGGTGGTTTTCGAAAAACTGTCAGCGGAAGAGGTATCTCAACTTCAGCAGCAGATAACCAGGGAACGTGAAATCCGCCTTGCCCGCCAGCAGGAATTAATGACGCAACAACAAAAAGAGGCGAATGAACGAAAGTCGATTCTTCTTGTAAGAAAGAAAGAAGAAAAGCGTAAACAGGACGAGGCTGATGCAGCCAGAAAAAAAGAAAGGGCAAACAAAGAAAAATGGCAGGCCATGACCGAAGATGAACGTGATCTTGCCATTCTTGCCGGAACGGAACTTGCTAAAACAAACGTCCCAGACCTTGATATTTTACAGAATATCTGGCCGAAAATTGATTCAGCGGAACCGGATCAGCAGAAGGCCCTGGCCAAAGGATTTATGAAATTATGGCAGTCAGAGGGAAAGTGGAAAGTCAAAAAGAAAAAGAAGAAACAATTTGCCAAGGTTCAAAAAGTCAAAGAAATTCTTGGTCTTTCCTGATATTAAAAAATGAATTTTAAAGACTTCAATGATCCGCTTGATCTGGGTAAAGATGGCGATCATATCATTAACATATACTGTTTACTTGACGAAGAAAAGTAGGAAATTGGAAAAGATCGTTCCCGCCGGGGGGAAAAGGTGACTGTCTCGATATTTTACCCTGATGATTGTTCCACCCCTCGCATTTAGCTGGCATTATTTTATTTGCCCATGATGGGGAAAAACTGAATCCGCAGACCTTTGAATGAAAATGACGTATGTTGTCAACTTGCTGAATTTACGACAAATATGTTCCCGACATAAGCCAAGGTCTGCGGAAACCATTAATTACAATGTAAAATCAATAAGTTTGAAGAAAACAAAGGAGGTGATTTTATGCACAAAAATAGTGCCAATGAAAAATATGCCGGAGGTTCACGTAAAGTAAGCGCTAATATGCCGGAACATCATATTTATTGCATAGTACAGAAAGGATTGACCTGATTTACGAAGGGATTACGACACGATAGATTCAACCTCATTCTGAAGGTTGAGAGAAAGGATTGACCTGATTTACGAAGGGATTACGACCGCAATGAGACAGCATTTCCTCACTGTCCAAAGCGAAAGGATTGACCTGATTTACGAAGGGATTACGACGGGCCGGAAGTTTTGAGGTTGCTAATCTCGTTTTGGAAAGGATTGACCTGATTTACGAAGGGATTACGACTTCGAGCTGCGAACCGGCTCTTTCCTCCGAAAAATTAAGAAAGGATTGACCTGATTTACGAAGGGATTACGACACATTTGTCCACAGGCCGCCATTAAGTTTTTCGTTGAAAGGATTGACCTGATTTACGAAGGGATTACGACCCATACCCGTTGCTTGCACACCATTTACGAAAATTATGGGAAAGGATTGACCTGATTTACGAAGGGATTACGACCCTGCTTTTTCTTCCGTCTCGAAAGATATTTCTCCAAGAAAGGATTGACCTGATTTACGAAGGGATTACGACAACATGAGAAACGATACCACACACCCTCAATGGCATAGAAAGGATTGACCTGATTTACGAAGGGATTACGACACGCATGAGTAACAGCACCGCTGCATGTATTGTAAGCATGAGAAAGGATTGACCTGATTTACGAAGGGATTACGACCAAGCTACAGGCTGAGTGGCTTTTGGATTTATTACAGCGAAAGGATTGACCTGATTTACGAAGGGATTACGACGAGAGAGAAGCAAGGTCACCTTTAAGTTCTTCAGCCTGAGAAAGGATTGACCTGATTTACGAAGGGATTACGACCTTTACCATCTCGCTTGCGCTCATGTTTCCTACTGCTAGAAAGGATTGACCTGATTTACGAAGGGATTACGACTTTCTCCATACTAATTCTCAATAACCGCTTAACTTCGTGAAAGGATTGACCTGATTTACGAAGGGATTACGACTTTCACATCCTTGCCTCAACGCTGCAAGAAATGCGAAAGAAAGGATTGACCTGATTTACGAAGGGATTACGACTGTACTTGAACACCCCCAGTTAATAATCAAATCGAAAGGATTGACCTGATTTACGAAGGGATTACGACCTTTCAACGTTACATGCGTTTTCTGGCCCGAAGGAAAAGAAAGGATTGACCTGATTTACGAAGGGATTACGACGATTTCCTTTCCAACCATTCCCGTAAATCATTTTCATGAAAGGATTGACCTGATTTACGAAGGGATTACGACTTTTCGTCCAGCCAACGTCCTTCAATTGATTAACCATTTGAAAGGATTGACCTGATTTACGAAGGGATTACGACACAAATTAAGCTTCTTTCGTGTTGCTCTTATTGTTGGTGGGGAAAGGATTGACCTGATTTACGAAGGGATTACGACCCAAAAGCTTTTTCTCGGCGGGGGTCTTTTCCCGCGAAAGGATTGACCTGATTTACGAAGGGATTACGACTTTTGAGCAAAACCGTGTAACATTGCACGGTTTCGCAGAAAGGATTGACCTGATTTACGAAGGGATTACGACTCCTTTACAGTTTTCTCTTCAAC
>JAOZOY010000138.1 GCA_029933005.1 Deltaproteobacteria bacterium | reverse complement strand
TTAATGCGGTTTCGTTCGCCGGGCCTGGCGGAAAAGGGCCTCTCATGGCGGTTAATGTCTCCATGCGGCAGCTGCAGGAGTTCACTTTTGTCGAGGCGGTGGAGCAGGCCCTGATCAGGAGTGGACTTGCTCCTTCCCGTCTGGAGATTGAGATTACGGAAAATATGCTCATGGTGCAACCTGAAAAGGTCATCGCCTTGCTGCGGCGTATCCATGATCTCGGGGTACGTATTGCCATTGATGATTTCGGCATCGGCTATTCGTCTATGAACTATCTCAGTCGTCTGCCTCTTGATGTGTTAAAAATTGATCTGTCTTTTGTGAAAAATATTGGTATCAATAAAAGCGATGAAATTATAGTAAAATCAATTATCGACCTGGCCCACAACCTGAACCTGTATGTCATAGCCGAAGGCGTGGAGACGCGGGAACAGGTTGATTTTCTTAAGCGGCAGAAATGTGATTTGTTACAGGGCTATTACTTTGGCAAACCACAGGAACTTGTCGCTTTAAGGGATGCATTCGATAGGTGATCTTATAGGTTTCCTTTTTAAAGAGTGTGCTTATGCGACCTGATATACTTGTTGTTGACGACAGACCTGCAAATCTGCTGGCCATGAACCGGTTGCTGGCGAATATCGACGCCACGGTGCATACGGCATCGTCAGGCAACGAGGCCTTGGGGCTGACTCTTGAACACGATTTTGCCCTGGTGCTTCTTGATGTGCAGATGCCGGAAATGGACGGCTTTGAAACTGCTGAACTCATGCGATCCAATCAAGAGACAAGCCATGTTCCGATTATCTTCGTGACAGCGGTCAGCATGGAGCAAAGTCACGTTTTCAAGGGATATCGGACCGGTGCGGTGGATTATCTTCTCAAGCCGATCGTGCCTGAAATACTGTTAAGCAAGATTATGGTTTTTCTTGATCTTTACCGGCAAAAACAGGAATTGCGCGAAACGGTCAGGAAACTGCGGGAATCACAAAAGACCATTGAAATGCAAAATATCATTTTAAAACGCCTTACCATACAGGACGATTTGACAGGGGCGTATAATCGGCGGCATTTGAACAAGATGCTGGTACAGGAATTTTACCGCTGCCGACGGTATGAGGGGGACTTTTCCTGTATCATGCTGGATCTGGATTATTTTAAAAATGTCAATGATACTCATGGGCATCAGTTCGGGGATTTTGTTCTTAAGGAAGTTGCACGGCGCATCACCTGTTCGAGCCGCGCATCAGACCTTGTCTTTCGTTTCGGCGGCGAGGAATTTGTCGTTCTTATGCCCCAGACTGACATTTTCGGAACCATGCATGCGGCTGAGAAAATTCGTCTCGGCTGCGCGTCGGAAAAGTTTAAAAATGGATCCATAGCGGTCGATGTTACCATCAGTATAGGCGTCTCCTCCTTTCGCGCACATCAACCGGCGAAACCGGATGACTTGGTAAACATGGCTGATAAAGCTCTCTATGACGCAAAAAAGAGCGGCCGTAATCGAGTTGTTGAGTTTGACGGCGTTCTTTTGGAAGAATGAGTCTTCTCTATTTTTGAATTGACTCTTTTTGTCTTTTTCGTTAAATTTTAAAAAATTTTCAGATGCTCTTAATCGAGCTGAAAAGGAAATCCGGTGAAAATCCGGGACGGGCCCGCCGCTGTGACCGGGGACGAACGTTGCATGAATGTCACTGTTTGCTGTACGCAGTAGTCGTACTGTACAACGAATGGGAAGACGCAACCAGTAGGACGAACCGGGAGTCAGAAGATCTGTCTGAGAATTGGTACAGCTGAATCAGGTTGAACAGCTTACCGAACAAGAAAGTTTGTGCTTCGGGGTTCCCGATCACCTGGAAACTTTCAATATACTGGAATCTTCGTGGACAAGAGATTTACAGTTTATATCTGCGGATTCAATCAGGGCATCCCCGGATCAATTTTTTTTATTGGTCCGGGGATTTTTTTTTGCTTTTTTCATAAAGCTTCTCCCTGGATGAAAAACCATAGCGAGGCTGATGAAGCAATTCAATTTATAAAAGAAGTTACAAAAGGATTAGATAATTGACCAAATTACAACATCTACGCAGATAGGGAGCTTGCGAGACCTTCGAAAAGCGGATGTTTCAAATTCAGGGTCAAAAAAAGGAGGATTACATGGAAATCATCGGTGAAGATCTGCACATTATGAACAAGACATTTTTACAGGCCATGGAAAGGCTGGATGAAGAGGCCCTGGTGCAGCTTGCCAGGCGCCAGGTCGATGCCGGGGCAACCGCACTTGATGTCAATCTTGGCCAAAACAGGGAGCTTGGTCGTCTCACACCCTGGCTGGTGGAAACGATCCAACAGGTTATGGATGTCCCTCTCCTGCTTTCCAACCATGTCTTAAACCAGCAGCACGCCTTGGAGATCCATCGGGGAACGGCCACTATCAATGCTGTTACGGCTAATCCAGCAGAACTTTCCAAGGCCATGGAAACAGCAAAATATTTCCATGCGAATCTGGTGGTTCTCCTGGTAAGTTCCGAGCTTACTCCCACGGATGTAAACGGTCGGCTGCAACTTGCCATGCAGGCACTGGACACAGCCGACCAGGTTGGCCTGCCCCGTACACAACTCTATATCGATCCAGTCATTTCCTGTCATCCCGATCCGGCAATATGGAGGCTGAGCACGGGTCTGCCGGATATCGACGTGTTGGTTGATTCAATTCGTATGATCGGTGAATTGAGTGATCACCGCCTGAAAACCATTGCCGCCATCAGTAATTCATCTGTCTGCCTTGCCACTGAAGAACGTTCTAATTTTCATTGCCGTTTATTACCCCTGCTGGCTGAGGCCGGTCTTGACGCGGTGATCATGAATTGCCGTGATAAAAAATTAATGGCTGTGGTGAAAAATCTCCGTACGGCACTGGCGGTCGCTGCGTAATTGTTAATCAGGAATGTGATAACTACTAAGATTCAGCCACCAGAATGAACGAATCTAAAGCACTGGTACACGTTTATGCGGCAGGCATCAGTTTTTAGCAAACAACACTTCATTTAGTGTTGACTGTATCGTGGGAATACCATATATTGTGGTTTTACGTTTGGTGCGCCTCACTTGAGGCGCGGAAACAGGGAACCCGGTGAAAATCCGGGACTGTCCCGCAGCGGTAAATGGAAACGACCGTCATCATTAAAGCACTGGGTTGATAAGAACCCGGGAAGCGATGGCCAGGAGTCTGCCCGAGAATGCCCTTTTTTTCCAACTCTTCGGTATTTCGAAAAAATAATGCTCGTAATCTTATCTAGATGACTGCGCTTATTTTTTCGAAATGTCTCGATTTGAGAATAAATTGCTATTCTCGGACAGCCTCTAAGGGTTCGCTCAGAAATAAGTTGGCATTTTGAGGCGGGCAATGTGACGCAGATTACAGCAGGCTTGGGCTGGTAAAACCATAGCGTAACAGAGAAGCGGTGTCATGGCTACGTGAGGATTTTGACAGAATAAGGCCGCTGTAAGATGTGTTACAGTGTCACCTCTAA
>JAOZOY010000074.1 GCA_029933005.1 Deltaproteobacteria bacterium | reverse complement strand
ACACAGTGAAAAGCGCCGAAAGAGTACAGGTCTTCTCCCCGCTGGAAAATTATTTCTGAATCAGCAGTATTACGAATTGTATCCAAGGTTAAAACCGACATATTTTTCCCCTCAACTCACAGGTATACCTTTTTTAAAGCAGCTGTTATGCAATCGAATTACGACAAAACAATCTCCTGCATCCCAGAGATCCGGTGAATCTTTGATATTCAACGGGCTATTGGGATGCAGGCAATCGAACAAGAATTACAACCAATTGAAATAATATTATTATTCAAAAATCGAACAATCAATAAGCCCCCAAAAAGGCCCCCAACCAATAAATTATTTTGCCCGCAGATATATAATCTTTTGGTTTCCGCCAGGTGCTTGCCGCTCTTCCGTCACAAAGAGATCTGTTTTTGCTTTTACTAGGTCAGAAAGTTTCTTGTAGCCGTACAGTCTGGAGTCAAAATCAGGTTGGAGCTTCGTTAAATAACTTCCAAAAGTGCCAAGTTGTGCCCACCCTGAATCGTCTGTTGACTGATCAAGAGCTGTCAAAATAAATTTCTTGGGAAATTTCTGTATCGCCGAATCCGATCCATTCGGCAAGCTGGTTGTCACATCATTCACGCTGCTTTCATTTTTTTGTGATAGAGCAACCGGCCCAACCTCGGGGTCCTCCGGTCGAAGGACTTCTGTAAAAATAAACTTATGACAGGCATTACGAAAGGCCATTGGCGTTTTCTTTTCGCCAAATCCAAGCACCCTAAGCCCCTCTTCACGCAAGCGTACCGCAAGACCGGTAAAATCACTGTCACTGGTGATCAAACAAAAACCATCGAATTTTCGAGTGTAGAGCAAATCCATGGCATCAATAATCATCGTACTGTCTGTGGCGTTCTTTCCAGTCGTATATGCAAATTGCTGAACCGGCTTAATTGCATATCGCTGAAGTACTTTTTTCCATGAGGCACTTGTCGGAGCTGTAAAATCGCCGTATATGCGTTTAACAGTAGCTTCTCCAAACCTAGCAATTTCAGCTAAAAGACCTTCAATAACTGCCGCTTGTGCATTATCTGCGTCTATTAAAACAGCCAACCGCAGTGTTGGTTCTTCGGATTCAATTTTTGCTACAATTTTTGGGGATACCATGATCATTCCGTTGACAGAAATAGTTGAACGAGAAAAAATTTTTACATGAACGGGCCAGTTTTATCAACAGATCACCGTTGACTATCAAAAGCAATGGTTGATAGAAAATCATATAATTTCAATATGATATCTTCACATAGACGATTTTCTATCAACGCGCGGGGAGTAATTTACCCGCTTTTTGTTGATAGCAATCACCGGGTAATACGGTAACACCGCCAGAGTTTTTCGCCAACAGGCTCAACTTTCCCGTTTTAAAACAGATGATCAAACGCAGTCCTCAGACGTCTTTTCTTAATCTCCGGAGCAATTCACTCCATGAAATTGCAGCATGGGAGCTTTTTGCTGTCCGTTATTAAACTCCCGCGCTTTGGAATTTTTTAAAATTTTCCGCCTGCTCAAAAATCTCCTTATACACCTCATCCCGATCCACCGGTGGATAACCGTTCTCCGCAAGAAGGATGATTAAATCAGCTTTCAGTTCCGCCTTGATGTCGTCACGCTGGCTCCAGTCAGTGTACCGGGCCTTGTCGTCGACCACGGTTTTGACCTCTTTTGCCAAGCGTAAGAGTTTGTCTTCCAGGTATTCGAAATCATATTTATGGGTCAGAGCCTTCAAGATGTCATAGAATGCCTTTTCTTCAAGGTCTATACCCAGATCGACAAAGGACTCCTTTTCCCTTTTCAGTGCTCCAATCAAATCAAAAATTTCATCAGTAAAATCTTCCAGCACTTCGTTGACCAGCACATCCTGTTCCTTGCGCTCGTTATATCGTTCCACCAGAGCCTTGAATTTCTTTGCAAAATCGATTCCCTTGATTTTGTTTATCTTCTTGAAATCGTCAATGGCCTTGGCAAGAAGCTGCTGCAATATCTTAATCTTGGTATTTGGCAGTTTAATCTTTTCTATCTTGGCAAGATAATCTTCATCAAACAGGTCATATTCCCTGCCGCCGTCTTCTCCCATCTTGAAAATCTCGTCAACACCATCGCTTTTGAGCGCCTCCCTGATCATCTCCCTGACTTTAGCATTCATCCGGACAGTATCCGGCGCGTTGCCCCTGGTCAATTTATAAACAATGGAGCGAACAGCCAGATAAAAATGGATATGGTCGCGCTCCTCCCGGCTGAAGGCATCAGAGCCGCAACATATGTCATAGGCTGCTTTAAGATAAGACGCTTTACCAAGTACATAAACCGTTTTTCCTGCTTGTCCGTCAGCATGGCGAATTCTGCCGCCATGTTCAGACAATGCAGCTGTTCCAAAGGGGAGCCGGAAAAATATGATGTCTTATCAAACTTGTGAAACAGTTTGGCCAGCAAATCCAGATGATCCTTAACCACCACAATTGATTGCTCGATCTCTTCAAAATTTGAACTGTCTTTTTGGGAATATTGGGCCAAGGCCTGATTCATCTGGCTTTTGATACCGATATAATCAACCACCAATCCCTTTTCCTTGCCTTCGAATCTGCGGTTGACCCGGGAAATGGTCTGGATCAGGTTGTGACGACGGATGGGCTTGTCGATGTAGATGGTATCGAGAAAGGGCACATCAAAACCGGTCAGCCACATATCCACTACAATAGCGATTTTGAAGTTTGATTTGCCGTTTTTGAACTGCCTGTCCAGTTCTTTGCGATAATCCTTGGTACCGAGCAGGTCATACAATTCTTTGGGATCATCCTTGCCACGGGTCATGATCATCTTGATCCGTTCCATGGGTTTGATCTCTTTTTTCTCCCTCTCGCTTAACTCCGCGCCTTCCTTGCAGACCTTTATCTCGGCCCACTCCGGACGCAGCGCAAGCACGGCCCTGTAAAAATCCTATGCAATGGTCCGGCTGGAACAGACAAACATGGCCTTGCCCGCAACCGTTGCACCTTCACTAACCCGTTTTTCGTAATGCCCTACAAAATCATCAGCCAGGACCTTTATCCGATCAGGATCGCCCAGGATCATATTCATTTGGGCATTGGCCTTTTTACTCTCTTCAATCAGGTATTCGCTGGCGCCCTCCTCAGCGCATTTTGCATAATACTCTTCAATCTCTTCCAATTTCGCATTATCAAGCAGTACCTTGGCAGCCCGACCTTCATAGACAATGCGCACGGTAATTTCATCGGCCACCGATTCGGTTATGGTGTAGGCATCCACAACCTCGCCGAATACATCAAGTGTCGCATCAATAGGAGTGCCGGTAAAACCGACATAGGTGGCGTTTGGCAGAGAGTCATGCAGGTATTTGGCAAAGCCGAAGGTGCGTTTCAACCCTTTTTCCGTGATCCGAACCTTCTGATCCAGATTGACCTGACTCCTATGGGCCTCATCCGATATGCAGATAACGTTGCTACGCCTGGTGAGCAGTTCGGTGTCTTCGGTAAACTTGTGAATGGTGGTCAGAAAAACACCGCCGCTGTTGCGTCCCTTCAAAAGTTGCCGCAGATGTTCACGGCTTTCCACGCTCACCACCATTTCATCGCCGATATACCCTTTGCCCCCGACAAACAGGCCTGAAAGCTGATCGTCCAGATCGGTGCGGTCGGTGATCAACACAATTGTGGGGCTGGCGAAATCCACACTTTTCATGAGAAGCCGGGTCAGAAAGAGCATGGTAAAGGACTTGCCGCAGCCAGTGGCTCCGAAATAGGTGCCGCCCTTGCCGTCCCCCTCTGGACGGCGGTGGGCCTTGATATTCTGATAGAGCTTACTGGCCGCGTAATACTGGGGATACCGGCAGAGGATTTTCTCATCCTTTTCCATTGGCTTTCGGCCATCGGATACATTCCCATCCGGCGCTGAACGCCAACCATAGAAAAACTCATAATCGGCAAAAAACGAGCCAGCCTTACTATTCACCCCGTCTCTGATCACGCAGAAACCATTGTATTTGAACAGTTCGGGGATATCCCGCCGATAACGAACGGTAAGCTGTACATAGACGTCATGGATGGTTGCCTCTTCACGGATGGCGCTCTTGAACTCGAAAACAACTAGGGGCAGACCGTTGATATAAAGGATACCGTCGGGGATGCGTTTTTCATACCCGATGATTTCAAGCTGATTGACGATTTTGCAGATGTTATTACCTGCCTGATATGATGCGAGCGGCTCGGCAACCACGGTTGCCACTTCGGAAACATCAGGAACGCGGAACTCTGTCAGGTTGGAATAATCGACCAGCTGAATATAGAGGTCTTTTTGGCTGCGGTCTTCACGCTTTAAAAGAAAGCCGTCCGCGACCATCTTCATGATCGCCTTGTTGCTTTCGTACAGGGCAGAGGCAGGAAAGGTTTCCAGCCTGCGAATAATGGTGTCAACCTCGCCGGGGGTGATATTGTCTGCCTTGTACTGCAGGGTCAGAAAGGTTTTCAGGTCTTCCTTGATAAGGACATCGGCAGGATCACGGATAATATCCCGGCCGAGGACATGGGGATAGCCCTCTTTTTCCAGAAGATTGATAATGGCCTGTTCCAGTCGTGCCTCGGTGAATTTCATTTCACTTCCTTTATCACCATATCACTGATACTCCGAAGCCTATTGATTTAAGAGGAAATTACCCCTACTTTGGTTTGCGATGAAATAAAAATATTACGAAGTATCAAATATTTAAAGAAATTTCACCCTCCCGGATCGAATTGAAACGAAATAACCATTAAGCCCAAGCCGGTATATATCGAGCATATCGTTTTGAATCTGGAGCATTGGGGTCATTTTTAATTAGCCGCTGCTCAACAGCTGCAGCGATAATCTGGGAAACCGTATTGCTGCTGCCTTCGGATACCCCAAACCGTGCCCGCAGGCTCTGGTTGGTCATTTGTTTGCGCAACACCCACAACAACACACAGTGTTGATAACAGGCCCGAATGCGATCACTGCCATTCATATCCCGAAATTTACGCGGACCGTGAATAATGGCAATGGTCTGTTTATAGCCTTCCAGAAATTCCGGCGCAGGTAACTGTAAAATCTCCGCAGTCTCTACAACACGGTCAATGCCGCTGCTTTTTTCCTCGCAGATACCAAAGCGGCGCATCAGGTCAGCCAATCGTTCATTGCGCGATTGGTAGCCGTCAATAAACCTTTCTACCGGCACAACGGGTGCTCCCGGATTAGCGATTTCTATCCGGTTGCTGTAAATCTCGACAACAGGTGAAACACCCCTCGTTTCCAAATCCTGGTGGATGAGAGCATTGGCTAATAATTCACGTACAACAACTTCAGGCACCAGCTTGACATCCCTGCGGATCGCTTCTTCGATGACCTCATTTTGAGGCAATTGGCCCATAACATAGTTGACCAATCCGATGAAGCCAACTGCATACCCCTTGTCACCGATCACATCAGATTTGGTTTTAAGCTTTGATTCACCGTCGTACACAATAACCCTGGGGGCTTTACGACTAACGCTGGAAAAACTTTTAAGCGTCTTCGCCAAGAGCAGAGCGCCGATGTTCAGAATGGAAAAACCCGTTTCAGATTGCTCTATCAATCTTTCATCCTGTAGTCGGGCGATTACCCCAGTTTGGTCAGTAGGGTATGGCAAATTCAGCAGGTCGAAGAAAGTCTGCGTATCCAGCAATTGCACAACATCCTGGGCGCTGACATCGGCCAGGGCGACATTTTCCAGCCACCCCGGTTGCCCCTCGGCAAAAATTCGCCGCAACTGATCCTCACTCATGGGCTGCAACTCTTCACCGGAGCGCATCAGGTAGGCCCCTTCGTGATGGTAAGCAGTGCCACGTGGACGAGATGGGATCACAAAAACCAGTACCCGGCCATCCGGATGCTCCACTTCCTGAATATCGACCCGGAAGCCAATCGCGCGAAAAATCTTCGCCGCCATTTCAACGGGGTCGTTAAAGGCAGAAGTACCCACGACAGGACGAGGGGGCTTATCCGCAATACCAAGCAACAGATGACCGCCGCCCTCGTTGGCCAGTGCCACACAATAACGATAGAGTTTTTTGTTACCGAACTGAGTCTTGGCTTCTTTAAATTCAAGATTTTGTGTTTCTGACTTGACGCTGCGCCAAAAGTCAATTTGTTCAACAGTAATTGTCATCACTTAATCCTGGATTATTTGTCGGTTTTTCCTCGGTGAATTTTATGATGAAAAGGTGTGAAAGGAAGAGCGCAGGTAACCCAGTAATCCTTTTCAATAAATACCTCCGGGATGTTTAACTGTGCAGCAGTGGCAGTCACTGCCTGGCGAAAGAGAGTCTCATCTTCATGCAATCTCATTTGATACTCCATTCGGGCGCAGAGGAAAGCGCCTCGGAAACCCCTGGGATTGTATACGAGGTCAGGGGATTGAGAGACTTTTTTAATTTTTTCGTGATGTCATCTCTACCAAGGTCACAAAGCATTGCGCCCAACAGCGCACGAGTGGATGGTTGGTATTTCATAGCCAGCCTGACGGTGGTTTTCTGTTCTTTTTCAGAGAGGTTCGCGATCAGGTTCTGCAAAATTTCGCAACTGATCTGGATAGAAGAATCAGGGATCTTTTTTATAAAATGCAGTCCATCAAGGAGTTGGAGAAGGGGGATATTTTTTTTGGTGATTCTGTTTTTCTGTTTCACAAAAGAAATAGTATATCTCCCCCGTTTAAAAGATGAGCGCACCTCGTTCCTGCCGATCTGAATGATATTGCCAATCTGTGTGGTAAGGCCAGGAGAGTTATAGATGCTGAGTCCGGTGAGATAGCCGATCACCTTGCCACTCCGTTTCAGAAGATCTTTCACCACCTGGTTCTGATCGGGTGGCAGTTCGCCAAAAGGTGACTGTACGGGTTTATAGTATCTGCCCTTGGCAAGCTTGACAATCCTGCCGGAAGCAGCCAGCCGATTAAGGGCCTTTGCAAGAGCTTCCTTGTTTTTCACCCCCTCATTAAAATCACTATAGGTGAAGACATAACCATTGGGGAATCGATCAATATTATTCTTTATATATTCAGTAGGTTTCATCCTTAAACTCTACCGACATGAAAAATATTTGTCCAGTTTTTTGCACAAAAAACTGGACAAATAGAAAATGGAATAAATTCACATTTTGCAGACTGCACAGTTAAGATTCCAGGGTCAGGGACTGTTGTACTCGTCAAGAATCTCAACAATAAAAAACATGAAAATTTGAGAACAATGCTCCGCCTGAAGGGCCCCATTTTCAAGACAGAATTCTTGAAAAAGAAGGTAGCCTCTCAAGAATCCTGTCGCTGCAGGTACCTTTCTTTAGAAGTGTCTCCGTTAATTCAGTCATGGACATGGAGGACAAACTCACCGTGAAACGGTGATAAATTTTAAACGCTCTTTATACGCACTGCCATTGCTGATTATTCAGGTTAAAAACCATTTATTATCCTGTTCCCCTGTAACGTTACAACGACCAGTCTGGACCTAGGATACAGAGAGTCAGTCACAGGTTTTGCTCCCTATGGATATGTAGCTCCGTATCGCCTGGAAAGTGACGCGGTAATTTTTGTTGTCATTCGCCATCAACCGCCAGCTGGTTAGGACGCTAAAAGTTGATCTATGGAAAAAACTACAAATCATTTTTCAAAAATATTTTCACGATGATACACTAGAAAATCCTCATATGGCCGAAACTTTTCCGGTTGCAATATGGACCTGCCATGATAATTCTGCAGGGTAGTGGTGAAGAATGTATCGTTTCGGGAAATTTTTATTTTCGAGGACACACAAACCTTCATGTCACGATCGACTGTTATCAAACCTGAATCAAATGCCTTGTCATGGAGCATGGACAAGGCTAAACCATTGCTTGGATTTAACCTGTTTTCTCGATCAACGCTCCACGGAATGATATGACTGGCAACCAACAGTTGGGGAACAGATAACCCGGTAATACAACGTTTATTATTATAGGCGCTTAACACTGCTTTCCTGAAAAAATTTTGTCCCACGCGGGTCGTTGATTGCACAATCCTATTTTTTCCTCTGTAACCTCGTTGTCCTTCCGGTTGGTCTGGATCATCCAGACTGAAACTTTTTTCCACAGGTGCTTGTGTTAATACCTCGTCGATAGCCTTCTCTGACTGAAGCACGAAACTTTCCCAGTCGGTTTGCATCTCCTCCCACATGTTTCGGTCAGCTTTTGATGCACCCTTCAAGCCTTTACGCCCGGTAGCTGTTATCACCGGATCAAGGCTTGCTATATTTGTTAATTTCATTGCCAAGGCTGATGGTGTTCTCCCCAAAAGTCCTGCGTACTCAATAATCTCTGGATTTCGAGAATGCATTTTTCCAAATGGCATCTTGCAGTACAGGCTGAATGCCACCAAAAGTTGTTGTCGTGTCCAAGCAATCCTCTTGGTCATACCTTGTGCCTCTTGAAAAGATGATACCTGCACGACTATTAATAACTTTCTATAAAATCATGGTGTTTTACTGCACAGCATACGCGCAATGGGGATATCGGCCGCTGCCAATTCCTTCGCCAAAATACCCTCCGGTCTCACCCAGTCAATTTTATCATGAACACAGAGCATAAAATCTCCCGTCAGCCAGACAACTTCATACGCCAAAAGACGTATCGATTTATCCGGATAGTGAAAAATCGATTCTCCGATAAAAGCACCAGGTCGGGAAATAATCGAAAATTCCTCTTTCAGCTCCCTTTGCAGACAGTGTTCGGGAGTTTCATGGGGTTCAATTTTTCCTCCGGGAAATTCCCATTTCCCGGCCAGATGCTCCCCTTTTGCCCGACGAGCCACCAGAATCAAACTGTTTTTCTTTATGACTGCAGCCGCGACATCTATAATTTTTCCCATTTGATGATTACGCTGCCGCCAACCTGGCGGTTGTTCTTATTAACCTGCCCGGCATAGGAGCATGAAGGTGCCAGATTATTGACATGGGTTTACTGCCGAAATGGTTGACATAATTTGCCGGTCCCAGAAAATAATAGGGACAGGCCAGGTTATTTTTTTTCTTCATTTCCCGAACAAAAAGAAGAACATGGTTTCCCCGTTGTTGATGGTGAATGTATCGCATCCCGGTTGGGGATGTTTCGCTGGTTGTGCTTTGTGACTGCCAGTGGAAGTGGGACTCATCAAGGGCATAGTCATCGTACATTGTCGTGGGCGAATAGTCTTTCTCTGTTTTATTCAGAGTGATAAAAAATACATCCGTTTTGATATCTGGCAGATATTTTACTCCTTCACGCACAGAAACTTTTCTCTCGAAGGTCAGGTAGCCAAGTGCTGCCAGGATTTCATCCCTGGTGTAGCATCCATGCACGGACAGGGGACAGAAATAGGGAAGATCTGTCTTGACAACAAGTGTATCTATGCTTTCAAGAAGGAATGCTGCCAGTTCCGCGGCTTCTTGAACAAGAGTCGGGTTTGCAGCCAGACGGACAAGATTTTTTTCTAATGATGTTTCCGGAGGACGGTTATTCCAGAGGGTAAACAGGAACATGGTGAGAACAGCTTTCTCTTTATGGGAATAACCAGGAATTGAATCACCATGTTGCAACTTCTGTAATTCTGTTTTCAAAATTTGCAGCTGCTCCAGTGAATTATGATGACACAGGCGCCGTAGGCCTTTGCTGAGAATTTTTTCGTCAGGTTCCTCAAAATCCTCCCTGACGCCAGCTGCCGAACATAACCTTGCCCACGATGTTTTTTTATAAATATCATCGAGTTCCAAGCGATGATACCTGATAAAATTATTTAGGGTGAGTGGCAGTCCTGTTTCCGCAGTAAATGTACCGATACGGCGAATAAGTTGATTCTTATTGGCATGGGTCAGAGCATGTCGGATGTTGTCCAATATGTACCGCTGCGCCTCCTTCTCCATTTCAATCACGCAACCAGAGGGCAGAGAAGGAAACGCGGTCTTGATTTCATCCTCAACTCTGTTGGAAGTCCGACCAAGCAAGGCCCGGAACCGTGCTTCAAAATTGAACTTTTGATGCGCCCGGCCAACGAAGTCAAGAACTGTCAGGTGTTCCTTGTCCTCGCACAAACGCAGGCCCCGTCCTAACTGCTGAAGAAAAACTGTCAAACTTTCCGTTGGCCGGAGGAACAGCACTGTGTCAATTTCCGGAATATCAATCCCCTCGTTGAAGAGATCAACCACACAGAGAAAATTAATCTCTCTATTTTTTAGTTTGACAATGGCGGATTTTCGTTCAGCATCCGGAGTATCTGCTGTGAGCGTCATGGCCAGTATACTGTGTTGCTGGAACTGGTCCGCCATAAAGTGGGCGTGTTTTTTATTCACACAAAAACAGAGGCCCCGAGTACTATTGATATCTAATAAAAGTTCTTGAGTCTTTTGGATAATCAACTCGACCCGAAAATGATTTCCGGTGATAAGATTGTCCATTTCCTTTTGGACGTATCGGCCTCGCTGCCAGGTCAGCTTGGAGTAATCAACACTGTCTGTTATGCAGAAATACTGAAAGGGTGAGAGCAGTTTACGGTTTATGGCGTCGGGTAACCTGATCTCGGCACAGATATGGTGATCAAAATATTTCAGGATGTCCTCGCCATCGGTCCGTTCCGGCGTTGCGGTCAGGCCGAGCAGAACCCGCGGCGTAAAATAGCTGGTTAGTTCGCTGTAACTCCCTGCCGGTACATGGTGGGTTTCATCTATAACAATGTAATCGTAAAATTCTGCGGCCAGCCGCTGCCAAAGTTTTTGCGATCTGAAAGTCTGTACTGAGATAAAGAGTTGTTCCAGATGATCGGGACTATTTGTGCCAACCCAAAGTTCACCAAAATTTTGATCCCGTAAGATATTACGAAAGACTGCCCGCGCCTGATGAAGGATTTCCTCCCGATGGACAACAAAGAGCATTCGGCAGTGCGTGTGCTGTCTTTGAAATTGCTTGAAATCAAATGCCGCAATCACGGTTTTTCCTGTTCCGGTGGCTGCAACGACCAGATTTCTGTTCCTGTTATGGAGTTTTCGTTCAGCTATCAGCTTGTCTAAAATTTCCTGCTGATAGGGGTACGGAGTGATATTGAAAAAGACCAAATGGTTTTCCTTTCCATCATTGCCGGTACCTTTTTCCAGACGTAAGGCCTCGTCCAGGCGAGGAAGGTCATTGGTGGTTATTTTTTCAAAATCTTTTGACATTTGGTAGGTTTCAAAAGTTGCCTTGATTTTATGCCAAAGATGCACTGTTTCGTACTGACAAATTTTCACATTCCATTCCAGACCATCGGTCATGGCAGGGTTGGAAATATTTGAAGAACCCACGTAAGCGGTCCCAAACCCGCTGTTGCGGTGAAAAATATAGGCCTTGGCATGCAGCCGTGTTCGCTTGGTGTCAAAAGAAACTCGTACCTCAGTATTGGGTAGTCCAAGAAGATAGCGAATAGCCTTCAGGTCCGTGGCTCCAAGATACGAGGTGGTTATAACCCGTACTCTCCCGCGGTTCGCAAACTCTTCCAATTCATCTTTTATGATCCTGAGACCACTCCACTTAATGAACGAGACAAGGATATCTATTTGGTCGGCATGGAGGATCTCCTGCTTTAGCTGGGAGACAAGAGAAGGATCTCCGGAGGTGGCGGTGAGCAAAGAACTGACCGATAAAGGGGTTTCCGGTTTCGGGTGGTCGGTAAAAATCGGATTTCTTATTTGCAGTAGGCGTGCTCCGCTGCTGTTAACAGTTGCACCCTCAACGGCTGAGTTATCAAGATACGCTGCGACACTCTCGATAAACCGGTTACATGCGGCTATCTGTTTTTCCAGCCTGTTACTTCCAGTTATTTCCCTCAACACGCCATTGAGAAATTGACCAACATACCGGGACAAGATAAAATGACTTTCAGCCGGATCCATTCGAGCAAGTATGGCTTGCAACTCAGGCCCAAGCGCATCAATCTCCTTTTGCAAATCTGCCGAAATAACCTGTTCATATAATCCTGATGGAATTGCCATTATTTTTTCCTTTCATGAGGTACTAAGCCGTTCACTCCATCACCTCCCAATATCCGCCTTTTGCCGGGCCAATACGTCGTAAGCGGCCAAGCTTTTTCAATCTGGCAATATTCTGCTCAATCTTTCGACTGGAAATACCAACACGCTCTGCAAGTTCGCGGGCAGATAGATTTGCATTTTGACTGAGCTGGAGCAGAATTTTTTTCTGGTTGGCAGTCAGTTTTTCTCCGACCTTTTCTCCGACCCTGTTCGGAGATAAAAAAGGAAAAATCACCCACAATCCAGTCTGTTCATAGCGTAGTTCCGGCGTGGGGACCCTGGCATCTCTGCATGCCTGCATAATACGTTCAATCCCCCGTCCCCAGGATTCCACCATTCCGGCTCTGAAAAAAACATTGGCGATATCCGGATTAAAGGGCTGTGAGGCATGTTTTTCCAGAAGGTGTGTTATGGTCCAGTCCGCAGGTAGAGCCTGGTTCCAGGAGTCATACTTTTTCATTGCTCTGTTGTGCCGCATTTCCATTTGTCAAAAAATCCGTAAAATTATCAGGCGTTACTACGGAACATCTGGCCTCAGGATAGGCCCTTGTAAACGTCTTGGGTATTCTTGCCTTTGCCCTTGGATTCCATTTGAATTCCCAGGCAGCAAGTGACTGGGGCGATTCTTCAATATAGTCTATTTCCTGTTGCTGGGTCGTTCTCCAGAAGTATCTTTCCACATTGGTTCCCCTGTGGGAAAGTGCTTTCATCCGCTCACTGATAAGAAAATTTTCCCATAATGGCCCCATGTCGGTACGCTGGGAGGGAAGTTGGAAGTTATTAATAATGGCGTTGCGGATACCGTTATCATAAAAGTAGAATTTCTTCCCTTTTCGGATCTCGTTGCGGACGTTTCTACTGAACGCCGGCAGCCGAAAAATAACAAAGGCCTTTTCCAGTAGGATGATATATTTTTCAACTGTCTGATGATTTACGCCAGTCAGGCGGCTGAGTTCATTGAAGGAAACTTCAGAGCCTAGTTGCAAGGCCAGTGCCTTGAGAAGCTTTTCAAAAAGGATGGGTTTGGTGACATCCTCCAGGAGCAGCAGATCTTTATAGAGGAAAGAGTCGCTTAAGAGCTGCAGCAGTTCCCGCTCTTCACCGGGATGGGTGATTATTTCAGGGTAATAGCCATAGATAAGCCGGTGCTCAAGGAGTCTGTTTTCTGTCAGCAGGCCATGATGCTCAA
>JAOZOY010000137.1 GCA_029933005.1 Deltaproteobacteria bacterium | reverse complement strand
AAGGGATAGACAGTGGACCGGCAAAACCTTTTGACATGGCAGCCTTGCAAAAAAAGCCGAGTCGTTACTCAGACAGCAGAAGAGTTCGTAAATGCCGGCAATCCTGATAACTCCGGCAGCAGAGGAAGATTTAATCAACATATGGCTTTATATCGCTCGCAATAATGAAGCCGCAGCCAATCGTGTATACGAATCCGCTGAAAACACGTTTAAGCTCCTTGCAGATTCTCCGCGCATGGGTCACCGTACCATCCCAGACGATCCCGCCTGAGAGGAATTCATTTTTTTCCCATAACTAATTTCCACAACTACATTATTTATTATAGGGAACAACCCGATGGTATCGAAGTCATCCGCGTCCTTCAGGCTCACATGCTGAAATACACACGATTGGAATCAGAAAACTGACTCCAACGACCTGAAATCCACTGAGTTGCCAGCTTTCGAATGAGGAATTCAGCAATTTTGGGGAGAGGATGTCTTTTCTCGGGAAAAATCATGAAAACAGGAAGAAATGATCCCTGTCCCTGCGGCAGCGGTAAAAAATACAAAAAATGTTGTGCCAACAGATCAGCACCTTCCATTCTTCAGGAAATGAAGGAGGACATCCACGACCTGATCGGCAGCCAAAGCTTTGGGTCAATAGAAGAAGTGCAGGCCGTACTTGACCAGTACCAGCAGCAGAAGAATGAAGATCCTGTTGATGACTTCCATGGTCTGTCGTCAGAACAGATGCATCGTTTTCTCCACATGCCCTTTGAAACGCCCGGGCTGGTAACTTTTCCACTAGTACTGGAGAGAGAGCCGGAGAGCAAAGTAGCATTTATTCTCTCCATGCTTATTGAAGGAATCGGCGAGGACGGCATAAAGTTAACCGCCAAGGGAAACATGGGCCAAAAATTTTCCCAGGAGGCAAGCAAGGAGTACTACGCCCGCTATCCAAATTCTTTTATGGCAAAGCTTTCTGTCCGATCAGAACTCAACTTTGAACCTCTGCACGCCATTCGGCTCACCGCCCAATTAGCAGGACTGGTGCGCAAATATAAAGGCAGACTGCTCCTGACGAAAAAATGTAAAAAGGCACTGAATAGCAATGGACTATGGGAACTTTACCCTCTTCTGCTCCAAGCCTATATCCGAAAATTTAATTGGGGATACCGCGATGGTTTCCAGGAGATTCCATTTATCCAGCAATCTTTTCTCTTCACTCTCTACCTGCTCCATAAATATGGCAGTAAATGGGAACCTGCCACTTTCTACAGCGACAGCTATCTTCAGGCATTCCCCATGATCCTTCAGGAGATTGAGCCAAAACTGTATGAGCCACCGGAAGATACACTCAGGCACTGTTATATCTTACGGACGCTGCAGAGATTTGCAGGTTTCTTCGGCCTGGCAGAGATCGAACAGATTTCCGAAGGACCAATCAATCGCGAGTATCGGATTCGTGTAACTGGTCTGCTGGCCGCAATTGTTCAGTGGCATTTTGAAGAAAAAGTTCAGAGAATAAAACCTGTTAATCGGTAATCAAAGATTTCGTCGAGAGTCTCTATGAGACTAGATTGCAAATGAGGGTAGGTATGATCTATTATGTCTCTTAGCCAAATATAATGTCCCCGATTAAATCTCTTGTCAGAAAACGCCAGATGGAAATCAAACGTAAAGAAAAAATTAAACTCCGTAAACACCTTAACGCAGATGCTCTTTTCGATTCTGTTCGTACTGGTTTTGGAAATATTGTTGACCATGACCAGCTCATTAGCTGCCGCGCATTCATCCAGCTGCATGGAGTTGAGCTTATCGGAAAGGGCCTCAAAGTTTTTGATGGTATTGGAGCATTGCTCACAGAGTGTTTTCAGGCCCAGGTCAAAGGCCACGAGGCAGCGCCGGACAGAATCCCTTGGAGTTTATCCACCATATAGTCTGTATTCATGAAAGAAAAACCGCCCATGAATACATCAATCCTGCCACAGCTGCTTTTGATTCGAGGCATTTCCTCTGTAACAGGATACGAAACATTGTTTGGCCACCGGGCGCTGAAGCTGCCGCCGGAATAATAACCTCGTTGCTGTCCGGAAAAATAGTTGGGCGAAATGGTGGCTCGCTGGTTCAGCCAGTCGTCAACCCATGCGACTGATGCGCCATGGGAAAAAATGAGTATATCTAAGACCAAGGCAGCAAGTATGGCTATTCGTAATTTCATATAATTCTCTTGTCCGGCAGAAATATTTTAGTCCTGCTACTTACTCTTTTCAGGGGATATGACCTTTTTCCGTGGCAATTACGAAATCAAACTCGCACTTCGTTATAGGATAAACAGAGGTGAGCAAGGTGAAAAAGTTATATTTTGATGGCAAAACGGAACGGGTTATGTATTGTTTTGTACTCTAAATATAATTTTATGATTGACAAATTATATTTAGAGTGCGATACAGTTCTAAAAACATACTATCTTGCACATGAAATATAATTCACAGGCAAAAAACATTGGTCCCAGGTTAGCGTTTCTCGTTGCCGAGCTTTACGAGCAACAGAAAATGATTTTTTCCGTTCGGGACGTGACACAGATAACCAGGCTGGACAACAATTCGGCCCGGACGTTGACAACACGTCTCGTATCCAAAGGTTTAGCAACCCGGATTAAACCCGGGTTGTTTATTCTGGTACCGTCCGAACTGGGCCACGAGAGGGAATACCTGGGTAATCCGCATGTGGTGGCTGCTGAAATTGCCGGTGGAAAAAACTATTTTATATCTCATTCTTCCGCCATGGAGATCCACCAGATGGTCACCCAGCCCCAGCTTGTGGTTTATACGACATGCACTAAGCGAATACGTCCAATATCTGTACTGGGAACCGAATTTCGTTTTATCCACTGCAAGCCGAAATATTTTTTCGGTACAATGCATCACTGGGTGACCAAAAGCCGGAAAATCGAGATCAGTGACCTGGAAAGAACCGTAATTGATGGTCTCAGACAGTCTGAACACTGCGGTGGCTTTAGTGAAGTCGCCAAAGGATACTGGATGCGACATCAGGATATGGATATCAAAAAATTGGTCGAATACGCATTAATGCTGGACATCGGCGCTGTTTACCGCAGGCTCGGTTATCTGCTCGAACTTTTCGAGACACAGGAGACCGATCAGGTGGATTTGCTACGCAAAAAACTCACCTCCACTTATATGCTCCTTGATCCTGCAATGCCGGCCGAGGGAAAATTTATTGCCCGCTGGCGACTGCGGCTTAATGTAAGTCCGGAAGAAATCAAGAGCATCATAAGGACCTGAACAATGATTCCTCAAAGAAATATTTCACTGCTGTCAAACCGCCTTGCCAAAACTGGTGGTCGCCGGATCCCGGAGGTTGTCCTTGAAAGGGATTACTGCCTTGCATGGTTCCTGGTCGGACTCTCCAGATCAACATTAGGCGATGTACTTGCTTTCAAAGGTGGAACCGCATTGAAGCGGTGTTACTTTAGTGACTATCGATTTTCTGAAGATCTGGATTTTACCCTAGTGAAGAACGATGCGTTGTCACCACGGAAGGTTCTCGGCCTAAAAGGCAACGA
>JAOZOY010000136.1 GCA_029933005.1 Deltaproteobacteria bacterium | reverse complement strand
CGTTCAGCTCAATGTTCGGATAGTCCAGCTCAGAGAGAATATTCTCAACAAGTGTTGTCTTCCCAACCTGCCTGGCACCGAGGACAATGATCACCTTACCCCTGAAGAGCCGTCCAGTAATGTTTTCCTGCAAGTGTCTTTTTATAATATTATTCTGTTCCATACTAGATATATTATATTAATTTTACATCCAGGTCAACATGTGACACCAATAGAATATGAGATACTGCTAAGGGTGGGTACGAAACTTGACAGAGGGTCATCTTTCCGTTCGTTCCTGCTCATGGAAAAGAGGTAGGCTGTGAGCAGGAGCCCCCCCCCGGTGGAAACAGCCACTGGGCCTTCTCCACCAGCAGGTGACCATGGAAAGGGAAAGAAAGTAGGGGCTGTGACAGACGAGTACCCGGAGGGCATAGCTTTGATGGTTTGGCTATGCTACTGTTTCCTGCCTGCTTTGTAAGATTTTTGATGTGCGCCGCGTTAGATTGCCAAACGGTCAGCATTGCTGCCGTGGCCGATGGTTATAACGAACTAAACCACCGCGAGAAGTCACCTCCCCGATTCGCCCCCATTGTCAGCGTGGGACTGTTCACCGCTGCTATCCTCGGCTGTTCCGGTATGGATAGAACCGGGCGGATTTGCCATATGGTCCGGCTCTGCGGGCCGATCCGTTTTAGCTGTTCAGATTTTTATTGATCCGGGCTCTTTTTTTTAATTCCCTTCTTCTGTGATCATCACCGGATAATTCCGGCAACTTTTTCAAGTACCGGTCGATGCTACTGCGATTGATCTTGCAGCGATGATTGACACGCAACCATTCAACAAGGTCGGAACAGGAAGCTCCAACCTGTTTCATGGCCACCAATTCTGCCCGATACCTCTCCAGGCGGCTTTTACGATACAGCCTGCCTCTACTATCTTTTTCCGGTGGTGTGACCTATCTGCCGCCTTTTTTCGTTCAGAAAAAGGCACGTACCATTTCGGAACAAGCAGGGAACTGCACAGGGTATTGAGGTAGCCGCCGGGATTATGTCTCTCTTCGGGGTTGCGTCGCCATGTTTCAGCGGCAATGTCGGCTGCCTGCAGGAGACATTCAAGGCCGTGTCGTTTTTCAAGGGCGTGCAGTTCCTTGTTTGAAATATTGATAAAAATCGAGTTGGCCGTGAAATCTGAAAGCCAATACATTATTTTTTAATAAAAATATTTTATAGTTATCTCAATGTTTGGTGGTGTTACAGCCTTAGTGCCTTGGGTATTTTTAACTGCAATGGGGGTATTATGAATACTGTCAGCTTAAGATTGCCAAATTTTCTTCATAAAGAAGTAGAAAAAATATCAAAGGAAGCAGGTATGTCCATCAATCAATTTATTGCAATGGCTCTTGTGGAAAAAATGGCGGCACTGCGAACCCAGGAATACCTGGAGCAACATGCATCCAGAGGAAAAAGGGATAAATTTGAAAAGGCGTTATCAAAAGTCGGTAATAATCACCCGCTCAACGAAAACGACATTGCCATCAAATAACTATTGCGGGCAAGAGTATAAAAAAATGATTGGTGTCTGCATGAATTGAATTATCCTAAATTTTCGAATAGTCAACCAACACCTCTTAGAAATCTCTTGGCTTAAGAATGGGCAACGGTTCCCATCGTATAAACGGCGTAATCCTTCGTTTGTAGCGTCCCAGGTCATCATAATGGAGGACATCGTAAACATCCTGTTCTCTGCTGAAATGTTGATTTGCCCGATGCAGAAAAACGTAATTGGGAACAATGCCGATATTGTCCTGTCCCAGCAGCCGTTTGCGCACCCCTTCCGGGTCGTGTATGGAGATCGGCAACGAACCACTTTGAATTGCCAGGAACATCCTCATGGTTTCAACCATTCTGCCCATGGAATCACCCTGGAGTTCAACGATGAAATTTCTGTCTCGATGGTAAGAAGGGCGACGAACCGAGAGATTAATATGGGTTGTGTTACCGCCCCGTTTGATCTCCCAGGGGTGCCCCCCTTGTCTGCGTTTCGGGTGTTTGCCGTCAAGCCAGTCTGCAAACTCCTGTTCAGAGCTCTCATCAATATCCAGCAACCCCTCGTGCCTGCCATCGGCATAGAGTTTATACATTTCCCGGCCGGACAGCGAGTTGTCAACCTTTTCCCCTTTTCTCTTTCCTGCAAGATAGGCAATTTTGCAGTAGGAGAAGTAGTCACCAGCAGTCATGGTGGCGCGTTCCGTGTTCTCACTCCGCATAAAAAAACCCTCTTCCACCAGACGAACCAGTTTGCGACTCCTCATTATCCCAAGTTCCCGATCCAGGCGGTAGATATCAGGCAGGGAGTTTCTTATCAAGCTGTTCTGGACAATGCCATAGCGGTGGTTCAGGGGGTATTCCAACTGAACTTTTTTGTTGGCTTTAATCCAGTCTCGGCTTACAGTTCTCAACCACCTGTGGGCAGCAGAAATCAGTGGTTTCCAATATGCAGCCAGAGTCGAATCATCCTCAGCGTTCCGGGAAAAGGATGTTCCCATGGTGTTTAAGGGCTTGACACTCTTGCCCGGCACGACCTCAAGACCTGTATCATCTCTATTTGGCTCGGTCAATTGGCTGATGAAATAAACTTGCCTGTATTTGTTGATGTGTATATGGGTCCATTTGTCTCTCGCATAAGGAAAAAGGATATTCCAGATGTGGTCGATGCTGGACAGTCCATAATCAAAATGGGCTAACTCCTGCAAAAATGAATCTATGCAATCTTGAAAAGTCATGGCTGTCTTTTTTTGATTTCTGTTGGTTTCATGGTACGCTGCGGCCTGACAGAGTTGCGGCAGCCAGAAGTACGAAAACAAACAATAACGCATTTGTAACGATTTGGCACGGATGGTTATATAGCATGGAACCGGTTACTTTACGCTGAAGACTGCTGGTGAGTGAAACAGGGAAAGAAGAAAATGGGCTACGCCTGGTTGACTGATATCCATCTGGAATTTCTGCGGGACAAGAAGGCAGTTGCTTTTGTTGAGGAACTTGCGACTCGGGAGCTTGACGGGCTTTTTCTGACAGGTGATATTTCCACTGCCGGAAGGCTTGAATTTCATCTGCGACTTTTTGTGCCTTTTTGGTGACGCTGGGATCCATTCCATGGGCCAGTAAAGATCGTGCCAGTTCTCGACGTTGCCTGGCTTCGGCAAGAGAGATATCAGGATAGGCGCCAAAAGAGAGTTTTTTCTCCTTTCTTTCAAAGCGATATTTAAAATTCCAGAGTTTTTCACCGGAAGGGGTGACGAGAAGAAAAAGGCCCCCACCATTAAATAATTTTTGGGGATCTTTGCCTAGCCTGACAGTTCTGACCCTGGTATCAGTAAGTGGCGCAATCCGTTTAGGCATGGGTATTCCCTCCATTTTGGGGCCTTTTGCTCTCAAAAAGCCCCAAAATCTGTGGATTTCACTATCTCACTGAACATTTTCGGACAACAGAAAAAGAAAAAGGCCTGATATCTCGGGCCTTTTCGGACAGTATCGGATGATACTGGAATGTGCGGTGGTGGCGATGCAGGGAATTGAACCCCGGACACCACGGATATGAGCCGTGTGCTC
>JAOZOY010000025.1:19055-38653 GCA_029933005.1 Deltaproteobacteria bacterium | reverse complement strand
ATGTTTTTATTTAATAAAATGGTTTCGGATTTAAAAATTATGTTGTAATTTTTTTAGGTTCCAGCCTTCAATCTTCAACCGTAACTAATCACAGGGTGACATTATCCAAAGTTTGGGTAAACTCCTATCTGGTAAGCGTTCATATCTGCCGGAGATTGCCGCGATCAAGGTGGGTGACTATAGCCCTCTATGTCAAACGCCCTGATCGCGGCAGGTAAGCGTAGACTCCGAGATTCGGTGCCTGTGAACGCTTACCCTCAACTTTTTGCTGACACATGGCTATAGATAAAGGTATTGTTTTTGTCAATCAATTTAGTTCCCGGCGCATTCGCTCCTGGCGTAAGACTCTTATTCCTCTGTTGGACAAAAGCGAGCTTGTCGGCCATATTGATCGACCCCGTATTCTGATCAAACCCAATGTTGTTGAGGCCTTTGATCCACCCATCACCACCCCGGTTGGCCTGGTTTCAGCCCTGATTGATTATCTGCGGGAACATCTGCCTGATACTGAAATAATCATCGGCGAGGGAACCGGATCCACCGACTATGATACCTTTTATCCCTTCAAGAAGCTCGGTTACACTGAAATGGCAGTAAAAAAAGATGTGGAGTTGATCGATCTTAATATGGAACCGTTACTGGAAATGAGTGACGCAAATTGCAGGCGTTGGCCGGAAATGGCTCTGCCGAAGATCCTTTTTGACTCTTTTTTGATTTCCGTGCCTGTGTTAAAGGCCCATTCCCTGGCCGGGGTCACCCTGACTATGAAAAACATGATGGGCGCCGCGCCACCCAGCCGTTTTCAGCAGGGCGGTTCCTGGAAGAAAGCCGCCTTTCATAAGGATATCCATCCGGCTATTTTTGATCTCAATCAATACCGCACCCCTGATTTTACACTGCTTGACGCAACCGTGGGAATGGCGGAGGCGCATCTCAGGGGGCCGACCTGCTCCCCTCCGCCCAATATCCTGGCGGCAGGATTTGATCCGGTAGCCATTGACAGCTACGGCGCCGGATTATTGAAAAAAAGCTGGGATAGCATCGGTCATATCAAAATGGCCCATGGAGTTCTCGGCCAGGCAGAGCCTTTGACTATTATTGATGTCAGCGTTGATAAATGAAATGGGGCATTCTTGGACAGGCTCCTGGCTTTATTCTTTCTCAGCACTTTTTACCGTATTTTTTATTTTTAATTTCCGCTTTTTTGGACGGTTTTGTTCATATTCACGGAACTCAATCATCTTCCTTTATATCACCAAATAAGTATTAAAATCTTAACATTATGGAATCATAGAACAATATAAAAAAATATTGATACGGTTGAACGTCGGCGTGAATATTACGAATTTATCTTGCAGGAAATGAACAAATATTCAGTATTGACTTGAAGGTGTTTTGGTTGTTAGTGAAATTTTGATGATAAAAGTGCGGGTTAGGTTGCAGGCTGACTAATGTTGTTACGAAGATTGTTACGATGAAGATCAATCTGTTAGTATGCATAAGAGCTTGGAACAAAACAAAAGACTGGGAGCGGAATAAATGAAGAAAACAATTTCAGCAAATGTTCAAAAAAAGAGACCTATTTTCTGGATGATGTTTCTTGTAATAATGTTGCTCTGCCATGTGACCAACGCTTATAGTCTCACCTCCTGTGTCTCGGATTTTGACGGTGACAGGGACGTTGACGGCTCAGATCTTGCTGTATTCGCTGCTGACTTTGGGAAGACTGTATTGGCGGTTGCCGTGGCGACTTCGATGGTGACGGCGATGTAGATGGTTCGGATTTTGCTGTTTTCTCGATGGATTTTGGTCTGACTGACTGTGTGGATCTTTTGCATCAGGCCGCAGTTGTCGGGCCGTTGTCCGGTGCTGAAATTACTGCCCACAAGATAACAGCCTTGGGACAATCCATAGAAGGTATGATTGCGTTACAGTCTGATGACCTCCAGGCAGCAGGCGCTTTTGGCCTCGTTTTAAGCGGTGCCGGTGAAGATGACTGGGTCGTTGTCTCGGCAACAGGCGGGGAAGACATTGACCATGATGGAGACGGCACCGTAGATCCTGCGGCAACCAGCAATCTGGGGACGCTGCATGCTCTGGCAAAAGCCTCTGACTGGCAGAACAGAAATTTACGTATTACTCCACTTACTGAGCTTGCCTATCGTTATACCGAGCATCTTTTCTCAGAAGTTCCTCAGGAAGATATCGCCATTCGCTTGGCTGATCTGGCCCGCTATTTTATCAAATTCGATATTGACGGTAATGGCCTTGTTGACTGGTATGATATCCTGGCATTTAATCCTGCAGACCCATCGCATCTTGATAAACTGACCACCAGTTATGACTGGCTTTCCACAGCAGATGAAGTAAGTAGGTCATTCAATCCTCGCTTCGCTGCTTGCCGGAGACGTCCCTTAGGTGCTCACCTGTATGGATGACACATACTCCTACCTCATGACCCGTTTTGTAGTACCTGATTCCCGTTATCACTCAGTCAAAGTCACTCTTTCGGTGTTTGGCGAAGGTAGCGCAACCTCAAACTCGCCTGCTGATTTAGCAGTGGATTCCACACTGTCCTCTCCTGTGCTTGAAGACCATGTGTACCTGCCCCATGATGAATCTGCTCTGGTTATCTTTACCGCCACCGCAGCTCTTGACTCGCAAATCTTAAGCTGGTCTGGTTGTGATACGATTTCTGCCGACTTGAGTCAGTGTTCTGTTTCCTTAAAAAAGAGCCAGTCGGTGGTCATTAATTTTGGCAGAACTGATACGCAGTTAGCCGGTGTCGTGCATGATCTCAGCAGCACCAGTAATTTTCTTTACCCCAATTCAATCACCGTGTTGATTGCTGATGATATGACCGACATGATAACTGAAATGGCAGCGGCAGCAATTGATGATTTTGTTGTAGGAGATGATGGTGGCGGTTTTCTGCGACGCATTACCGCTATTAATCAGATAAGTGCTACCAATTATCAATTGGATACCATAGAAGCAACCCTTGAAGAAGTTATCCAGCAGGGAACAGGTCATATTTTCAAGCAGATGACCAACGGCGATCTGGAAGGGTATACTCCGCCTGCCACAGCCAGTGCAAGCGCCACTGTTGCCCCAACCGCATTTACCGGCCTTTCCGGCACAGAACTTAAGGTTACTGATGACCCGAATGACCACACTTTTACAATTAGTTTGGGTACAGCAGATACCAATGATTCTGACATACAAACTATGTTGGAAGAGACTGGCTCGGTGGAGGTTACCCTATATGACAATGGTTTGGGCGGCACCCTGACCGCCACCGGTTTTGACTATAAGTGGTTTGAAGGTCTACAGACCTTTAAATTCATTGTTATTCTTGATGCCGAGCAAAGTGTGGAGTTAACTGCAAGTTCAGAACTTCCCAAGTTTGATTTTGTTAAAGAAAAAATAGGTACGCTGCGTTTCGCTCCCATTGCTTTTACTATTGGCCCTGTTCCTGTGTGGGTAACACCCACTGTTGATGTCTTTTTGTTTGCTGAAGGCAAGATAGAGGCAGAAGCTACTTTTGGCATAGCATTTCAACAGAATATAGAAGGAGGTCTGCTTTATAATAAAGATACCGGTTTTACCATTCATAAAAGTTTCAGCATAGATCGTGACCCTACTCTGCCCACGGTAGATATCAGCGCCTCGATAAAGGGTGGACTGGAAACTTCAGCGGCATTGAAAATCTATGATGCCACCGGGCCGGCTACGCCTCTGGGGGCCTACGCGAAATTAAAAGGCAGCGCATCCACTGAGATTATTGATGGCTGCTCCGATGTGCTTGTTAAATTCCTTGTTGGGGCTGAAGCAAAGTTTAAATGGGATTTGAGTGGAACAAGTAAAATTGGTCAAATGCTGCATTTGGATCAGCTGGAAGATAAGACTCAGACAACTATTTTTGCTTTGGAATGGCCGGTTAAAGAATGGACTTTGTACGACAGTTGTCCTGCCTACGTTCAGGGCTCCTATCTACTGGTCGAAGGTGATGGTATAATAAGTAACATTGAAGAGGGGTATGCCGGCGGCCTGGCAACAACGCTCACTGTTTCCAACACCGGCGATGAAACACTGTATTGGAATACCCCCGGCATTCCTGCCGAAGTATTGGTCAGTCCATCCTCAGGCGAGTTGGCTCCGGGCGAAGAGGAGATTGTGCAAATGTCGCTTGCCACCGCAGACCTTGTTTACGGTCGATACTTTGAGGATGTTTTATTTTTTAATATGGCCTATCTGGGTTCTACTCTGCCAGACGAGCAGTTTGGCAATACTTCAAAGATTATTGATGTTACCGTTAATCCGATTCTCACTGATGCACCGACCATAACTTCCGCTACTTCTCTTATACCTGGCAAGGTAGCCTTGGAATGGGACTTTACTCAGGAAGGGTCTGGTACTTATATCGGCTTTCAGTTTTTTGCCACAAAGACTCCGGAAAATCCTGACAGTTTTCTAATGGTCTATATGCTCAATTATTTACCCGACAGTGTTGTGCTCATCGGCATTTCTCCGGGAACAACTTCCTTTGCTATGTGTGCCTTGTCAAGTGACGGAATTTCCGGGCCTATGTCCAACATTGTTCCTGTAACAGTCGCCGGTGATCCGTCCCCGGCCGGAACAGTGTTTAATGAAGCAACAGGTCAGGTCTGGATGGATAGAAACCTTGGCGCTTCGCGTGTTGCCATGAGTTATGATGATGAAGAAGCCTATGGCGATCTTTATCAGTGGGGCCGGGGTAGTGACGGCCATGAGAAGCGAAACAGCCCAACCACCTCAACCCTCAGTTCCACTGATGATCCGGGTCATGGTAATTTTATCACAACAAGTAATTACCCATACGATTGGAGAAGTCCGCAAAACAATGACTTGTGGCAGGGAGAGTCCGGGACCAATAATCCGTGTCCAGCTGGGTTCAGGTTACCAACTTACACGGAACTTGAAACAGAACGAACTTCCTGGAGCAGCAACAATTCAGCAGGTGCCTTTAATTCACCCTTAAAGGTTGTTGCGGCAGGGGACCGCAGCTGCTACGATGGCACGGTCTACAGCGCAGGCAGCTACGGTTTCTACTGGTCGAGTACGGTCAGTGGCAGCAACGTCAGCCGCTTGTACTTCTGCAGCGGCCTCGCCAGCATGCACAACAACACCCGTGGGAACGGCTTCAGTGCCCGTTGCCTTGAGGATTAAGACCCTTTGATTTATTTGTCTTCTTTGACACTTTACCACCGCATCCCGCAGTTTGGGTGCGGTGGTTTTCGAAATTTTTTTACGATGAATACCAGAGAAAAAATTGACCTGGCAGCCAATACTGCCCTGCTATGCCTGCATCAAGAGGGTATTTTCTACAAACTCTACAATCAGCATGCAATGCTGTTTACTCAAAACATCAAAACGCTGAAAATTAAGCTCCGTAGGTTGGGTTAAATGGGCTAATAGCTCCGTAGGTTGGATTAAATGGGTCAATGGCGCAATATTACACATCATTAACGTACTTAATTATGGCAACAAAACATGGAAAAACTCCATAATTAAAGCAACCCAACAAATTCGTGAATACCATATTCGCAAAATACCGAAAAATACCCTGCGGAGACGGATTTGCTCAACCATGGATAAAAATGGTCAATCAACCATCATTACCCTCACAAAACATGGGTAACATGTTCCTTGGGTTTGCCTGGTGGTTGGCATCACCTCTTTTATGTTGGGTTGCGCCTTATTTCTTTGGTGTACCGGGGTAATTGTTTAATCGTGAACTTGGGTGGGTATTGTAACTTGGGTGGTTTGGCCTCGGCTTAACGCCAGGTAAGCGAGCTTGCGAGACTCCGAGCTACGCCATAACCAACATGGGTGGTTTGGGTGATATTTTGGCTGGTAAACTCAACCACAATGGGATTTTATGCGATATCGGCGGGCACGGGTTGCGGGTGGGTCTTATTTTTTTACCCTTGTTACGTTAGCTCCGTAGGTTGGGTTAAATGGGCAAATGGCACGATATTACACATTATTAACGTACTTGATTATGGCAACAAAACATGGAAAAACTCCATAATTAATGCAACCCAACAAATTCGTGAATACCATATTCGCAAAATACCGAAAAATACCCTGCGGAGACGGATTTGCTCAACCATGGATAAAAATGGTCAATCAACCATCATTACCCTCACAAAACATGGGTAACATGTTCCTTGGGTTTGCCTGGTGGTTGGCATCACCTCTTTTATGTTGGGTTGCGCCTTATTTCTTTGGTGTACCGGGGTAATTGTTTAATCGTGAACTTGGGTGGGTATTGTAACTTGGGTGGTTTGGCCTCGGCTTAACGCCAGGTAAGCGAGCTTGCGAGACTCCGAGCTACGCCATAACCAACATGGGTGGTTTGGGTGATATTTTGGCTGGTAAACTCAACCACAATGGGATTTTATGCGATATCGGCGGGCACGGGTTGCGGGTGGGTCTTATTTTTTTACCCTTGTTACGTTTAGTCGGGCAAAAATATTGTGTGAACCTGAAAATATTGACCTGCTCCGTAGGGCTTTTAAATATGTGATGGAACGGCATCCGTTTACCATTGATGCCCATGTGATTTTGCCGGATCACCTCCATTTCTTATGGACACTACCGGATGGTGATGCCGATTTTTCAACCCGCTGGCGTTTGATCAAAAGCTATTTTACGAAAAACTGTCACACAAAATATAAAAATAATCGGTCAAGGGTACGAAAAACCAAAAAAGAACAAACAATTTGGCAACGCCGCTTTTGGGAACACATGATCCGTGATGATCGAGATTTCACAAACCATGTAGAATACATCCACCATAACCCAGTGAAACATGGTTTGACAAAATCTCCACGAGATTGGCAACATTCATCATTTCATCGATATGTCCGGGATGGTTTGTATGATGCTGATTGGGCCGCAACTGAACCGATTGAATTTGATGAAAATATTGCGGGTGAATAATTATTTACCATGAATCGGCTTGGTGCTTTTTGTTATCTTTTACATGTTGGGTTGCGCCTTTTTTTGAGGTGTATCTGGACAATTGATTATTCGGGAACTTTAGTGGGTATTGTAAATTGGGTGGCTTAACCTTGGCTTAACCACAGGTAAGCGAGCTTGCGAGACTCCGACCTACGCTCCACCCAACATAGTCGGTTGAATAAACTTGTAGCTTGGTGTTGAATGAGCCAATACCACAATGCTCAAATTTATGGTTCTTTTATTGTTCGAGAATCTTTTTGGGAATTACTATGGTTCAAAGATCGCTCATTATATTTTTGTTGTTCATTTGTTCTGTTTTAGCCGCAAATGATGCCGACTGCGCCAAACTGTTTATTCATTCCAAAACAGCAGTGGCAATTGAGATTGTTGGCTTTAACAGTCTTGCCGAAACCTCTCTTTTTAAGGGTAATCTGAAGCCAGACAGCAAACATGAGATAAATACATCATATCGAGGCCTTGCCCTCCTTGTCTTTGCCGGTGGTCAGAGCTATCCTGTTATCATTGGCGATGAGTCTTTTCCGGTTACGATTGCCAATCCTGCCGAGCCGCCTTCATTTGCAAACAGTGCGGAAAATGACTTTTTTTACAAAGCGTTAACGAACAAAACGCAGGTCCCGGAACAATACGCCTTTGCCTCTCTCATGATCCAGGCAAAATACCTGCTTGATTCCAGTCACTCCATCCGCACCGCCCAAGAGTTAAGGGCCGGGAAAAAAGAGTTTCAGCAGTTTGTTGCTGAAAACTACCAAAACCTCCGCCACAGCGATATGATCAGGCGACTGCTTGGCCAGTATTTCATGATGCATGAGTATGTTGATTATCATATTGAAGGGGCGCCAGCCAGTAACATCAAAAAAAGATATCAGAAAGAAATCCTGACCGGTGTTGCTGATTGGCTCAAGATCCTTTCGCCCCATATTTCAGAGCAGGAAATATTAAACTACTGTGTCTCTCTTTATTACAACAGAAGTATGGTTACCCTCGCCTCTCTTATCGTTGACACATTTAAAGATGCTGCCTACTGCCCTGGCGATGCACCGGAAACACTCTCCTTCCCCGACGATCTGCAAATTTTGGCTCCAGGGCAAAACAAAACAGAAAATCTTGGTACTATAAAAGGCAACAAGCTCATTGCCTTTGTTTCGGAGCATTGTCCGGTCTCAATGGTTGCTGCTGTAAGCAAGGCACGGAAGATGGCAAAAGAGAAACAGACAATTCCCTTGATCGTTGCGCCACTGGAAAAATTATCCGGCAAGCATCTGGCCATGAGCAGGATGATACGTAACGGGAAATTGCTGTTTGTCAGTGATGAAAAATGGCGAAAAGAAAATTTGACAAAGAAGATCAAGTTGCCCTTGTTTATTAATGCAATGGTTGAGAGGCCGTAAGGTGGTCACACTATGTTACTTAGAAGCAAGGCAACCGGGGTGAAGATACCGGCATTTATTTTTAAAGCGTAAAACGTGGTCTGTCCCCAATTCCCAAAGCAATGGCAAAAGTGTTATGGTGATACAGGAAGGAGGGTATTTCGCAAAAAATTAAGGAAAAAATCTGGCGGCGTTATGAGTATGGATCTGGTAAAAATTGTTGAGTTATATTCAGGCGTAGGAATGAACACCTAAACATTTGGAGAATACCATGGATATTAATCAACTGGAATTTGAAACAATGAAATTGAAGATTGATGAAAGGACTCGTCTTGCAGAAAAGTTGTTGTTAAGTTTGGACGCTCCTACCGAAGAAGAGAATCTTCAATTGTGGGTTACTGAAGTAAAACGACGGCTTCGGGATTTGCGAGAAGGCAAAGCCAAAGAAATTCCAGCCGATGAAGTTCTCAGAAAGTTACGGGCGGCTATCGCATGATGAAGTAGACTTTTCATGAAGAGGCCGAATCAGAGGTAGCGGAAGCCGCTCAGTATTACGAGAGCAGGTCGGCGGGTCTTGGTGCTTCCTTTCTTGATGTTATAGAATAAATAATTGATGAAGTACGGGATAATCCAACAACATACCAGTTGATCAGCAAAGAGGTTCGCCAGAAGTTACTCGATCGTTTTCCTTACAGTTTTCTTTATGTGATTGAAGATGGTACCATGCGAGTAATCGCAGTTGCTCATCAACAACGCCGACCAGCATATTGGCGCAATCGCCAATAATAATTTATTGAGGTGTTTTATGACAACTACTACTATGAGTTTAAGGTTGCCAAAGGAGCTGTCGGAACAACTGACGTCACTTGCCCAGGCGACCAAGAGGAGCAAATCTTTTTGTGTAGTTGAAGCAATAAAAAATTACGTAAGGCAAGAGTCCTGGCAAATTGAAGCAATTGAGGAAGGGCTTGAAAATGCTGATGCCGGCAGAATGATCAAGCATGAAGATGTTAAAAATTGGGTTTCAAGCTGGAACACATCACATGAAAAAGAACTGCCGAAATGCTAGTAAAGTGGGTGCCTGCGGGGCGCTGGGGTCGGGCCAAGATAACCAACTGAAATGTATAAATTTACACCACACATACGGATGGTTTTAGCCTCTATATCGTCGTTTTTGCTGTCATAAACAGCAATATAGAATTTATTTTTATTCTGTTGTGGGAAGCCGGGTCCTCTGGGCCCGGTTTTTTTACTTATTTGTTAGGCATATGTTATACAGACCTCGTAAAATTTAATTAACTGATACGTCTTAAATCCTGTATTTATAGCAAACAGGCACATAATTGGATGCTGCCTCGGCATTAGTTCTTGTAAGATCCTGCCTGCAGGCAGGATCTTACAAGAACTAATTTTCATCTTTGGACGCTGACAGGGGGGTGCAATATTGAATGCTGATTGATAGTCTAAATCACGGGCAACCGTCTGTCGCCAATGATCGTGACGCTGTACAACGGCATAAAGACGAGCTTCTGCTCGGGCATTTTATTGCTGGTGCCACTATAAAGTACCAGTCCTTGAGGACAATTCTGATATTTTTCAAGCATGAGGTGAAGACTTCGCAAACTCCCTCCTTTGCCTGATTTGACCTCTACCGGGTAAATCTTTCCATCACGCACAACAAGGTAATCTACTTCGGCATTACTACCACGGGCATCTCTGGACCAATAAAATAACTCTGAGCTATGCCATGCTAAAAGTTCCTGGGCAACAAATTGCTCAGCAAGCTTACCGCGATACATGGCCAGAAGATTTTCCTGCTGTAACTCCAACTCTACCGGTACTTGACAAAGTCTTTGCATGAGTCCTATATCAAGCAGAGATGCCTTGAATTTCTTTTGATTTGCTGTTGCGCCCAAAGGCAAACCACTTGGGTCACAGGAAGGAATTTTCTGAATTACCCTCGCCTTGGTGAGTAGGTCAAAGGCCTTACGGTTCATCTGGCCGGAGTGACCATCATTAAGACGCGTATACTTTAATTGCTCCCCAACGCTTTTCGCTACATTCAAGAATACCGCATCAAGGCATATTGGATTAATATGAGGTGTGTATTTTGAAAAATCATCACGATAGGAGTCAAGAATTTCTGACTGAACATGAAATGTTTCAAGCATCGAAGCTGAATCACGGTACGTTTTGACACATTCAGGCATGCCACCGACAAAGAAATAGCTTCGCAGTTCAGCAAGAATCATTTTCTGGGTAGCATCATCAACAGTATCTGGCTGTTGTAGTGTATAATCCGCAGCCAATTCTTTGCCCATTGCAAGAAGGTATTCATAAAATGTCATGGGATGCATGTACAAATACTGAATCCGGCCAACTGGAATAGAAATTTCTCCAAAGGCAAACTCCAACAATGAACCAGCCGCAACAACGTGAAGCTCCGGCATCTCTTCATAAAAATAACGTAATGCCATAATTGCTCTAGGACACGCTTGAATTTCATCAATAAAAAGAAGCGTCTTGCCGGGAATGATTCGACCAGTTGCCAATTCCAGATGGTTTAGTATTGACCGAGGATCAAGAGTACCAGAAAAATGTATATGTAGATCACTGCGTTTTTCCAGATCAATTTTAACAAAACTATCAAATAGTTGGGCCAGAACATTCTCGACAAACCAGGTTTTTCCAACCTGACGCGCCCCACGTATAAGCAATGGTTTACGACGTGGCGAGTCTTTCCAGCCTGTAACCTGCTCTTCTACCAATCGTTTCATGCAAATGAACTCCTCGTTACAAATTGTTTTTGATACGGAATCTACACAAGCTCTACAATTACACCTGTTGACATAGAAAGTCAACCATCTTTGTCTGTTTGAAAGGTGGAAAATCAAGGGTTTTAGGGGGTAAATGGAGGGGCTGGAGAAGGCTGGAAAAAACTCCAAACCCCGGGTGTACTGTTAAAGGCTGGGGCCATTTCGTCTTTCCAGATGTCTGAAGGTTGGTGGCGCAGGCTCATTAGACAAAGATTTTGCAATACCTGGCCCCATCCCAGGCAAATCGGTGGCTAAATCTCTTGTGACCGCCCACATAAAGGATGGCAGCATGAAAATTTTTTAGGGAGCTTCAGCCATCAATTTGATAAAGCTGAACAAGCCTACCAGGCAGCTTTGACTTTCCTTGAAAATGAGCAAAATGTGTATTACTGGTTTTTTATGAAGCTATACCGTTTTTTGATGAAGCAAAAAAATATGATGCTGCCTTAATCGTTTTACGGCATGGTGTGAAGGCTCTGCCCAATTTCCCTGACTTGCACATTACTCTGGGTGATTTTTATGCAAATCAGGGAATCACCTGTAAAGCTATTGAAGCATACCGGCAGGCACTTGGAATTGATCCCGGCAATATTGCCATTAAAAAACGTCTCGAAAAGATTGTTAAGGATAAAATAGGTTTCACTATTTATTGATGCCACTTTTGCTGAATGAAAATACGTGCCTGGTCACCAGGCCCCCTGACTACAAGAAATGGCTCTCTTACGTTGAGTCCTTCAGTCGTCTTTATCGAGAGAAGAATGGTGTCACCAGGATTGGCTGTCCGGAGTCCTTCAACCCGGTCCCTGGAAAGAGCGGCGGCCGTCTTATCATCTGTTCTCCCCATCCGGATGATGAAATCCTCACCGGAACACTTCCCCTGCGTTTGCTCCAGGAAGATGGAGTCGCTGTCACCGATCTGGTTATGACCCTAGGTAGTGATCGGGGCCGCAAGGAGGAAAGGCTTACCGAGTTGACTGCTGCCTGTGGGTTGGTTGGTTTTGATCTGCTCCTTGTTGAAGAACCCCTGGCCTTTGACCACCTTATTTCTGAAAATGAAGACGAACAATGGCGACATAGAGTAGATTTTCTTGTTGATCATTTTGTCGCCCTCCAACCTGATTATGTTCAGATCCCCCATGTTGGAGATGCCCATCCAACCCATAAAGCGGTTCATGGGCTGGTTTTCAAGGCACTGCAACTTTATACCGAGAAATATGATTGTTCCGTCCTGCTGCTGGAAAGTGAATATTGGTCGTCACTGACTCGGCCGAATTTGCTGGTTGGTATCAGCAATGAAGATTTGGCCTTGTTGATTTGCGCCCTGGTCCTCCATCAGGGTGAGATCACCAGAAATCCCTATCATCTCAGCCTGCCCGGACGGATGATGGATACCGTCCGCCGGGGATCTGAATTGCTGGATGGATGTGGGTCTGAAAATCCTGACATGATTTTTGCTGAAATGTACACTCTTTCCTGGATGAGAGGCGGTGAGCAAGTCTGGCCGAAAAGGGGGTGGTGTATCCCCGCCTTGCAAATGGTTAAATTGAGTTTTTTAAAGACGATTTTTTGTTAACACACTAGTTTTACAATTATTTTCAAATATTATTTTGTGCATTTGTGCAAAATTGTATCTGTTTTATTCCTTGCTTTTTCTTGACAAATTCATGTTATTAGGGTAACCCAAATTATCTAAAAATGAATCACTCTTCATTTTCTTTTTTGATATTTTTTGTCCACGGAAATTAATATGAAATTGAACCGCCGTAATTTTTTTAAATTGGCCGGCGTGGCAGGTGCTGGAGCCTTGGCCACCGGTGCGAAAACAGCCGAGGCCTGGGAGTCCAAAGCACCAAAAGATCCCTTTGGCTGTCTGGTTGATTTAAGCCGTTGCGTGGGCTGCCGGAAATGTGAGCAGGGTTGCAACGAGGTCAATAAGTTGCTGCCGCCTGAACGTCCTTTTGTTGATATGCTTCTTTTAAATGAGAAGAGAAGGCCCGACGCAAACAGTTATACGGTCGTGAATCGCTATTTTACCGGTAAGAGTGATGAACAGGATCATCTGCTGCCCACCTATGTCAAGATTCAGTGCATGCATTGCCAGGATCCGGCCTGCGTCTCGGCCTGCCTTGTCGGCGCCCTCACCAAGAAGGAGAGCGGCGCGGTTCATTATGATGTTTCCAAATGTATCGGCTGCCGCTATTGCATGGTGGCCTGTCCCTTTGAAATCCCGGCTTATGAATACTTTGATCCCCTGACCCCCAGGGTACGAAAATGCACTTTTTGTTTTGAGCGGATTGAAAAGGAAGGAGGGGTGCCGGCTTGTGCCGCCATCTGTCCTGTCGAGGCCATTACCTTTGGCAAACGATCCAGCCTTCTTGATCAGGCCCGGACCCGGATGAAAAAGGATCCGGCTCGCTATATCGATCATATTTATGGCGAACACGAGGTGGGCGGCACTTCCTGGCTCTATCTTTCCGATGTGGAGTTTAACAAAGTGGATTTTCAGGATCTGCCTTCCGAACCAATACCCAAACTGCCCGAGACCATCCAGCATTCCCTGTTTTCCTATCTCTGGTCGCCCATTGCCCTGTTCGGTGTACTCTCTGTTGTCATGGCCAACGCTAAATCGAAGAAAAATAAGGAGGATGAATCATGAGTCATTCTCCTTCTGCTACACATTCGAAATTCTTCACCCCTGGTGTCTGGGTGATGCTGGTTTTCATGTTCATTGGCGCGGTGGCGGTGGCGGCTCGTTTTACCTGGGGCATCGGCTCTGTTACTAATCTTGATAATTCTCATCCATGGGGGCTCTGGATCGGCATTGATGTGGCCACCGGCGTTGCCCTGGCCGCCGGCGGTTTTACCACTTCCTTTCTGGCCCATATCATTGGCCGTCACCATTACGAGGTTATTGTCCGGCCGGCCATTCTCACGGCCATGCTCGGCTATACTTTTGTCGTCCTTGGTCTTCTGGTGGATATCGGCCGTACCTGGGCCATCTGGAAGCCGATCTTCAGCTGGAACACCAACTCCGCTCTCTTTGAGGTGGCCATGTGTGTTCTGGTTTATCTTCATGTTCTTTATTTCGAGTTCGCGCCCACCGTGGGCGAGGGTATTGGAGGCAGGGTGAAGACCCTTGTGACGGCGGTGACGGATAAGATCATGTGGATTTTTATTATTCTCGGTGTGGTGCTTTCCTGCATGCACCAGTCCAGCTTGGGAACATTGATGCTGATCGCGCCTACCAAGCTTCACCCTCTCTGGTACACACCGCTTTTGCCGTTGCTTTTTTTGACCTCGGCCATTGCCGTTGGATTTCCCATGGTGGTTTTTGAAACCACTCTGGTTTCAAGTTCCCTGAAACTTGACTCAGAGATGAAGATTTTGACTCCTCTGACTCGAATTACCATTTTTATCCTGGGATTGTATATGGTTTTGAAGGTTGGTGATCTGGTTTATCGGGATGTGCTTGGTTATCTCCTGGATGGATCAACCCAGAGCAATTCCTTTCTCGTTGAACTTGGTTTCGGGGTGATTTTACCCTGGCTTTTGCTTATAACGCCGGGAGTGCGGAAATCCAGGGGAATGTTGTTTTTTACCTGCTGCCTGATTGTCGGCGGCGTTGTTTTGAACCGTATTAATGTCTTTCTGGTGGGTTATCACTCACCCTATGCTCAAACAAGTTATTTCCCGGCCATTGGCGAGATCGTCGTCACGGCCGGTCTCATTGCCGCCCTCATGTTTCTTTACCGCCTGGCTGTAACTTTTCTGCCGGTTTTAAGCGCAAGTAAACAGGAGGTGTCGTCATGATACGATTGCTGAATCGGCAGGGCGTCTCGGTTTTTGCTGTTGTCAGTGCTATGCTTTTTTGTTGCAATTCCACTCAGGCATCCAGTACGTCGGAGTGGACGGCGCCGGATCAGGAGGCGGCCAAAGAGTTTGCCGCTCTACCTGTGGAGCTCATTGTTAATATTAAGGATGAAAGTCCTTACGAGAGGAGTTTGCGTCTGCTTGATCAAGGGCTCTCTATCAAGGACATGCCCAGTCATTATTTTTTACTGGATAGTCCCATTATCAAGAAACAGGAAGATCGTTACGGTCCGGTGCGTTTTATGCACGCCAAGCACGCCCGGTTGGTGCGGGATTGCGCGGTATGCCATCATTATCGTCCTGAAGATCCGGCGGTAAAAGAGATTAACCGCTGTTCCGCCTGTCATCAAGATGCCTTTGATCCTCGTGTGGTAGATCGAACCGGCCTGAAGGCTGCCTATCATCTCCAGTGCATGGAATGCCACCGGGAGATGGCTAAAGGACCTCTTTCCTGCACCGGTTGTCATGATAAGAAGATTCCGGATCATGTCAAGCTGATCAAACTTGTCGACAAGCCCGAGCCTTCCCAGGTCACGGAGGAATGTCTGCGCTGCCATGAGAATCAGGGCAGGGATATGCTGAAAACGGCCCACTGGCTCTGGCGCGGTCCGTCAACCCATACGGTGGGCAGATCAAAGGAAATTGAAATCGGCAAGGGAACCATCGCCTTTAATAACTACTGAATTTCCATCAAAAGCAACGAGGCTCGTTGCACATCATGCCACGCCGGATACGGCTGGAAAAACGATTTCTTTGATTTTACCGATATGACGAAAATTGACTGCCTGGTCTGTCATGACACCACCGGAGCCTATAAAAAGTCGCCTAAAACAGCTGGCATGCCTGATCCCAAGGTGGATTTAGTCCAGGTGGCCCAACATGTGGGCCGTCCCAGTCGCAAGACCTGCGGCGACTGTCATTTCAGCGGCGGCGGTGCCGACGCTGTAAAACACGCCGATATGAGCAGTGTCCTTTATAAACCGAGCCGGGAAGATGATTTTCACATGGGCGGCCTGGATTTCAGCTGCCAGGAGTGTCACCGGACAAAGAATCATAAGATTGCCGGTCGTAGTAGTTCCGTGGCCGTGGTCGAGGGTGTCCTTTCCTGCCGTGACTGCCATACCGATAAACCCCATTACGGTCTGCATCTTCTTGATCATCATCTGAACAGTCATTGCGAGCACATTGACTGCAATACCTGCCATACTCCCCTTTATGCCAGGGGCAAAGCCACCAAGTTGCGCTGGGACTGGTCAACAGCCGGAGATAAAAAGCGGAAAGTCAAAAAAGACCAGTACGGCAAGCCGGATTATCATTGGAAAAAGGGCGATTTTGTTCATATTAAGAATGCTAAGCCTGCCTATGCCTGGTATGACGGCCGCATGAAACGCTATCTTGTTGGTGACAAGGTGGAGGATCTTGACAGCGTTATTAAAATTACGGAACCTGTGGGTGATTTTCGTGATTCAGTGGCAAAAATTACCCCTTTTAAGATTATGTACGGTAAACAGGCCGCTGATCCGGAGACCCGTTATCTGCTGGCTCCCCATCTTTTTGGACCGGGGGGCTACTGGAAAACCCTGGACTGGCATAAATCCTTTGCCGACGGCATGAAGGCCCACAATCTGGATTACAGCGGCAGGTACAAATGGGTCGAAACGGAGATGTACTGGCGGGTGGAGCACGGCATCGCCCCCAGGGAAATGTCTCTGACCTGTGTCCAGTGCCATTCGAGCCTGAAAGAGGAGAAAACCTGTAACCGCTGCCATCGGGACAGCCGGGATGTTGATTTCAAGAAGCTTGCCAACGAGGGCAGCGAGGAGCAGAAACGCTATTTCCTGGGAGAGAGTCAGAAGCTGATAAACTCCACGGATTATCTTGATTTCAAGAAGTTAGGCTATAAAGGCGATCCCATTGTATATGGCGGACGGTTTAAGAAACTGTTGTTTGGGAATTAGTTGATATGGTTTGATTGGTTTAGCTGGTTGAGTCAGTTCGATTAGCTGGATTCGTGTTGATGCGATGACATGTAACTGGTGACGGCCTGGGCCAGCAGTCCTGATCTTGTTTCGCCGTGTTTTTTTGCGTACTGATCAACGCTGTTTAATAACATTTCAGGCATGGTGATGTTGACACGTTTTGATTTGAGTGAAAGTTTGCTGATGTCAACTTCAACTATTGCCCAGGTACAATTTTTTATATTCAGGATTGTTTAGGTGGAATTCAATGTGCCGAATCGCCGGAAGCGGTTCGGCATCAATAAGAAGGCCTTCAATATGACATTCTGCGGCTTCATGGGCCATATCAAGAGCTTCTTCAATAGTTGATCCAGCGGAAAAGCAGCCGGGAAGGTCGGGAAAAGTGACACCATAGTCGGATTTCGGATCTTTATGAATGGCGATTGGGTATTTCATGGCTTATCTCCATTTCCAGTCGGCCTGGCGGTAGATGTTACGAAGAGTTCCAATAGGAATGTCTTTTTGGGGATGCGGAACCGTAATCTTACCGGGCTTATCAGGATGATTGAATTGGTGATGGTCTCCTTTTGTGTGATAAAGAATCCAATCATCGTTTTTAAATTCTTTTATCACGTCCCGGCTTTTCATGGTGTGTATTGTATTTATTGCTTATTGTCGGGTCAAGGTGAGTTTTGAACAGGTTGATTTCCAACAAGACCAGTATGACCAATAAGACCAATACAACCAACAAGACCAATACAACCAATCCGGAGGAATGAAAAATGGGCAAAAAAGTTGTAGTTATAGGCGGCGTGGCATGCGGACCCAAGGCAGCGGCTCGGCTCAAACGGCTGGATGCAAGCTGCGAGATTACCATTGTTGAGCGGGACAGCGAGGTTTCTTACGGGGCCTGCGGACTGCCCTTTTATCTTGAGGGCGAGGTACCGGAATTGGTGGATCTAACTACCACGCCGGTGGGAGTTCCCCGTAATGCCGGTTTTTTCAAGGCAGCCAAGGGTGTCGATGTTCGAACCTTAACCGAGGCTGTGGCCATTGACCGCAAAAAGCAGGTGGTTACGGTGAAAAATCTCGAGGATGGCAGCGAGGAAGATCTTCCCTATGATAATCTCGTCATTGCCACGGGCAGCAGTCCGGTGCGGCCGCCCATTCCCGGCATTGATCTGGCTAATATCCATTGTCTGAAAACCATGGAAGACGGCGCTGCCATCAAGAAAGCCATGGCTGAAGCATCCGGCAAGAAGGCGGTCATCGTCGGCGCCGGTTTGATTGGTCTTGAATGTGTCGAGCCTTTGATTAATGACGGCTTTGAAGTGCATGTGGTTGAAAAACTCCCCTTTGTTCTGCCAGCCCTCCTTGATGAGGAGATGGCCGTACCTCTGATGAAACATCTCCAGGCCAAGGGCGTGCATCTCCATTGTAATGACGGCGTTGTCAAATTTGTTGGAGATGATGGAGGCAGAGTCATCAAGGTAGCCACCGAGCAGACCATTATTGACGCTGATCTGGTGATCCTGGCCATTGGTTTCCGGGCCAACATTGGCCTGGCAAAAGATGCTGGTTTGAAGATCGGTGATTTTGGCATCAAAGTGGACGCTCACATGCGCACCTCTGATCCCCTGATTTACTCGGGTGGTGATTCTGTTGAGTCCTTCTGCATGATCACTGGCAGATGGTTTTACGCGCCCATGGGCTCCACCGCCAATAAGCATGGCCGGGTCATTGCCAGCAATATTGCCGGTTGGAACTCCACCTTTACCGGGGTCTGCGGCACCGGCGTCTGCAAAATCATGGGCTTTAATGTGGGCCGTACCGGCTCCACGGAGCGTGATGCCCGCGCAGCAGGCCTTGAAGTTATTACGGCCCTCAATCCTGGCCTGGACCGGCCCCATTACATGAAAGAGGCCAAGCTCATTCATCTGAAGCTTGTGGCCGAGGCTCATACCGGACGTCTGCTCGGCGTCCAGGTGTGCGGGCCGGGCGAGGTGTTGTCCCGGGTGGATACGGTGGCGGCCCTGTTGTCCAGGCGTGGCACGGTTGATGATCTTTTTGAGGTGGATATGGCCTATGCTCCTCCCTTTTCCCCGGCCATGGATAACGTCATTGTTGCTGCCAATATCATTCAGAACAAGATGGACGGCCTGGCCAACTCCTTTACCCCGGCCGAGATTAAGGCAAAACTGGACAGAGGTGAGGATATTGTTCTTCTTGATGTCAGGATGCCGGCCGAACTTGAGATGATGAAGTTGCCTTACGACAATGTTGTTCATATTCCCCTGGGCAAATTACGTTCAATGGTTGATACTCTGCCCACGGATAGGGAAATTGTCTGTCTGTGCAAGATCTCCCTGCGCGGCTATGAGGCGGCCCGCATTCTCATTGGCCACGGAGTTGACCCCTACAGGGTTCATTTTCTTGATGGTGGCGTGGTGGCCTGGCCCTATGAGAAAATTGTTAAGGGCTGATGGGTATTGGCTGATGGCTGATGGGTGTTGGTTTTCCTATGAGCCATCAGCTATCAGCTACGAGCTACGAGCTAT
>JAOZOY010000025.1:0-18955 GCA_029933005.1 Deltaproteobacteria bacterium | reverse complement strand
ATGGGTGTTGGTTTTCCTATGAGCCATCAGCTATCAGCTACGAGCTACGAGCTATCAGCTATCAGCTATCAGCCATATGACACAGGAGGTGACAGATGACTAAAATTGCAATGATTCGTTGTGAAAAAAACAATGAGCGTTGTCCCTTGACAAACTGCTTTCGCTGCCTGATGGAGCAGAAAGAAGGTTTTGCCCGCTATGACGATTGTGTGCCCATGGGTGTTTTCACCTGTCGCTGTCCCGGTGAAAACGTGGCAGATCTGGGCAAAATTTTAAAGAGTAAAGGGGCGGAGGCCATTCATTTTACGACCTGCTCTTTTGCCAAAAAAACGGAGGAGGGCTGGAGTCTGAAAAACGGCGGATTTTGTGATGACCTTGATAAGCTTATTGAACGGGTTCTCAGTGAGACCGGTCTTCCCTGTATCAAGGGAACGGCTCATTTACCTAAGGATTACAGCCTCAAGGTCTGGGTTTGAAAGAAGGGGTGAATTTATTTCTGTCATGAAAAATCGTGCTTAAAATCTTACAGGCTTGTCTGTTTGCTTGTTTCATGGTCATTTTTTTCGTGATTTAGAGTGTTTTTGCACAATTTGTTTGACTTATGAATGGGTATTCAGTATCACATATATTATATTGTAATGCGTGGAATAATGGTCGTTATCTTAAAGTCTGTTAGGTGAAAACATGGGGAAAATGTTTTTATTATGTTTCACGCAGGGGATGCTGTCGGGGTTGGCAGCATAAATTGTTTGGAGAAACAAAGAGATAAGGAGAAAGAGATGATTAAAAAGTACGTGCTTATGGCAGCGGCCGCAGGTCTACTGCTGGCTCCGGCCGGCGCATTCGCCAAAATGGGTTCCGGTCAGATGTCAGCCAAGAGCAAGGACATTGATGTCGAGTTTTTCGGCAGCCAGAAAATGTATCCCCATTTTATGGATAATGTTAATTTTAATGATGATGAAGGCGATGGGATTCTTGGTGAAGAAAATGGTGCTATGGGCAATAATGCTGTTCGCAGTGAAACACGGATAGGCTGGAAGGGAATCGGTGAAGACTGGAGTTTCCTGGTAACCCTGGAAGCTGACGTGACCATGAATAAGACCAATGGCGACCGTGGCGAGCAGTCGACAGGACCTTCGTATAAAGGGGCGAGCGGCAGTTCCTTTGGCCTGGAAAAACTGGATTTTCGTTATAATTTTGGAGGCGTGGAACTCAGCACAGGCTGGAACGGCAGATTTCTTGATATCAACTCAGGTGGCCTGCTTTATGGCGATGATCATCCCTTCTTCGGCTTAACCGGAAAAACCGATTCCTTCTCCTGGGAAGCTCTGTATCTCATGATTCAGGATGACATTACAGATGACGGTGTAGGTGCCCTTAATGCCCAGGAGATGGACTGGCGGGTCTACTCCCTGCGCGGTGCTTTTGATTTGGGTGGTTTTACTCTGGCTCCTCTGTATGCCTTTAGCGATAACAATGATCAAGAGGCCCAGACTCATTATTTGGGGGTTGAGGGTTATGGCAAGATCGGGATATTTACGCCGCGTTTTGAGATCATCTATGCCACTGGTGAAATGGATGAAGATACCAGTAAAGGCATTATGGACGATTATGACATCGAGGCCTGGGCCGTCTACGGCTCTATTGAGTTTGATCTGGGCAAGGCCTTGAATCCCTATGTCGGTTTTTCCTGGTTGAGCGGTGATGATGATGCCGATGATGATGATATCGAAGCCTTTAACGGTATTACCAATATTTCCCGTTATACCAAGACATTCGGTATGGAAAATGCTCTGATTTATCGCACTGTTCCTACCCTTGGAAGTGTTCTCTACAGTAACAACTTCAATATGCTGGGCAGTCAGACAGGTTACGGTGGTATCGCAAATACCTCAAAGGGTGACGCCCCCGGTCTGCTTATGCTCGGGATGGGCTCAAAGGGCCAGCTAAACGAAAAATGGAGCTATAAAGCTCAGTTCATGTACTTCGAGCTTGATGATACCGGTGCGCTTGAAGATTCCTATGGTCACAGTATTGATGATGAAATGGGCTATGAGTTTGATCTTCAGTTGACCTATCTATTCAATAACCATTTCTCCATCGGCAATGTTGTGTCTATCTTTGATCCGGGTGACGCACTTGAAGACCTTCGTGGCGATGACTACGATGACACCGCTTTCCTGGATGTTATTGAGTTCGTTTGGAAATTCTAATTTAGGTTGCACATGTTGTTTTTTTTCTGCCGGTCTGTTTTTTTCAGACCGGCAGATTTGTTTGGTGGTTGACAATCTGGATTTTTGTAAATAGGTTTTGGAAAGCAACAAGAAAGGAAATTAATCTCTTACCGGGACGCAGAGAAAAAAACTCTGTGAACTCTGTGCTTCTGTGAGAGATTTTTATGTAAACAAAATACCGAGTATCCTTTATAAAAAACATAGAATCAACACGATATAATCTCAGGTACTAATTTCTATCTGGACACTCTTGCAGCAGACTAAAACAAGACAATAAATGAACAAGACGATGAAGAAACACAGACTGACATTTTTTTTGATTTTATTTTCTTTTTTCTTTCTGCTCCAGAACCAGGCCTTCGCAACTGCCGGCCAGTGGAACAGGGCTTTGACTTTTCTTGAAGACCGTTTTCCGGCCGTTTATGAACAACTTGGAACAGTGAGCGAGATGAACGGCGACCGCATTGTCTTTGTTTTGCCGACTGGTAAGAAAGCTCCGGCCAGGGGCGCTGAACTGCTAGTCACCACTAAAGACGATCATCCTATCTATCTTCAGGAGCCTTCAACTTTGATCAAGGTTGTTTCGGTCTTTGGCGAAAATGTCCTGACCGACAGGGTGTTGACCGTGGGCAAAAAATTGCAGAAAGGGGATAATGTCGTTGTCCCGGCATCGCCTACAATTTATCTCTACACCAATGTGCGGGGCAAGGATGGTTATGCGCCCTACCGGATTTTGCTTGAATCCCTGCTGGAGCGCAATCTTGAGGTGGTGGAGCTGACAGAGCCGGAAATTACCGATAAGCCTGATCGTTACGGACTGCTTCTTCGTCTGGAGCAGAGTGAGTCTCTTCTTGTCTGTAAAATTCAGTCGATTTATTCAAAGGATACCCTTTTTTCCATGACCAGTGAGGCTCCCGCTTCCACGGAACTCGCCCGTCCTGCCGGACGCGATGTGGCGTTGGCCCGATCCAGCGCAGAGATCATGCCGAGCCAGCAGGTTCCGTATACCTCTTCAGAAAAAGCCTATCCGTCGGCGCTTTTTGGAGAACAGGAAGAAGCTCCTTTTATGGCCAGGACTTTAACACCCTCTGAGCAGGAGTTTTATAATCTTAAGGGGGAAGGCTATAAACGGCTGGTGATCAGTGATCTGAACGGGGATGGCAAGGCCGAGGTCTGCCTTCTTAATGAATTTGGTGTCTATCTTTTGCAGTTCAGCAATGGTCATCTTGAACCTCTGGATCAATTTGTTTTTCAAGAAAAAATTATTCCCCTTCATCTGCACAGTATTGATCTGGACGGTGACGGAGCCGATGAACTGCTGGTTACTCTGACCCGTGAAATTATTCAGGTCGGAAGTGCGGACAATCAGTTAACCTCCATGATCCTGACCTGGAAAAAGGGGGCACTTGTTACCATGGCCAAGAATTTGCCTTATTACCTGCGGGTGATTGAGAACCGATCCGGGAAAAAGGTCGCGCTTGGCCAGACTCAGGAAACCTATGAACAGTATGACGGCCCAATTTTTAAGATCGTCTACAATGTTTCATCTGCCACGATTGAGCGCGGCGATCTGTATCAGCCGGCCGCTGAGATTTATTCTCTCTATCAGTTTAATTTTGATCCAGCTAACAAGGATCAGATCCTGATTCTTGAGCCTTCAAATGAGGTGTATGGTTATTATGCGCCTGAGGAAAAGGTTTATGCCATCAGCCCCCGCAAGTACGGTGATTATAGAGAGACCGGTTATCCCAAGAAGCTGCAGAAGGATGAATATAACCGCGGCGGATTTGAAAGGGATAGTTCCAGGATTCTTTTTTCAGCGCGGCGTTTTGCCCTGATTAACCGTTTTGATCATCAGACCTTCATTATTAACAAGGAGCGGGCATCCTCTCTCAACCTGGCGAGCGATGCTATGAACAGGGTTTTGGGGAAGACTACCGGCGGGGAGGATTCGCTGGTCGGTTTGAGCTGGCGTGCTAACCGGATTACCGAGACCTGGCAGTCAGCCGATATTGCCAAGGATATTGTTGATTTTTCCTTTATCGGTGACAAGGGCTATGTTCTGGTCAGGGATGCTCGGGGTGAATACGCCATTGAGGCGGTCAGGTGATTTTGGATATGGCAATGTGGATGGGGAAGTCGAATTTCGAATGGCTGAAGTTGGATTTCGTTCTGGATAGAAAATCCGACATCCGCATTGCCATATCCTAAATCCTGGACAGTTTCAGTTCCTGGGAAATCTGGGTGGCAATTTCTTCAATGGATTTGCCGGTGGACTGGATAACTGGGATTTTGTATTTCATGAAAATCTGTTTGGCCTCCTGGACTTCTTGTCGGCAGGTGCCCATTTTTGCGTAATTGCTGCCCGCGTATCTTTTCTCCCGGACACTGTGGAGAAATTCCGGTGAAGGGGTGAGCCCAACCGTATTTTTTACATTTTCGGTAATTTCTTTCGGCAGCCGGTATTCGTGCAGATACTCTGAGGTTAAAGGAAAGTTGGCGGTCTTGAAGCCCATCTGGGTGGCAAGATAGACGCTGACCGGCGTCTTCCCCGCCCTTGAAACTCCAAGAATAATTATTTCCGCATCATCATATTCGGAAACCTTCTGGCCGTCATCATGTTCTAGGCAGAAGTGGATCGCCTCAACCCTTTTGTTCATTATAACATCATTGATATGATGGGAAAATCCCGGTACCCGCAGGGCCTGGGTTTCCAGGCAGTCTTCCAGGCTTAGCAGGAGAGATTCAAGGGGGTCGAAATATTCAACCTCGGATGAGCGCAGGATTTCCCGAACCTCAGGGTTGACGATTGTGCTGAATATGATCGGTTTTCTGCCGGCTGATTGTTTTAATATTTTTTCCAGAACTTTCTGTGCTTGTGGAACTGTGCGGACAAAGGGAAATCTTTCTTCTTGGAAACTGATCTCGGGAAATTGGCAGAGTACGGCCTGGCCGATGTTGGTAATCAGGATGCCGGTGCTGTCGGAAACATAATAAACGTCTTTTGATTGCCACATAATTGGTTGAACTTGTTAGATTAGTTCAATTGGTTATGCTGGTTTGATTTGTTGACACGATTGATCGGCTAACTGACATGCTTGTCGGAATTTATGCCCATATTCCACATTCCAAACTCAAAAAAATTATAGAAACCAGCCAGTCAACTCATCATCCAGTTATTCATTTCATTCATAAAATCATATTTTAACTGATCGCGCAAGGCGGTTGAGTGGGAAGGCATGGAAGCAACTGCTTTGTCAATTGCCTTGTTGGCAAGAGAAGGGCCATAGGGAACGAGTTGCGGATGGTGGCCTGAAAATTTTTTAATCTTCTGCATCATTTTTTCCGCAGCACGCCGGTCGGCAGCATGAAATTCCGTCCGGGGTTCCTTCCCTTTAAGTTCAGGTGGCTCGGATTCTTTTTGGTAATCGTTCATCTGCTGCCAGCGGGCAAGCATTAAATCATTGTAATTTAACTTTTCAGGCAGTTCTTTGTCCAGTTGATCACGAAGTTCACTGAATAAATCTCCTGCCTCTTCAAAAGATGGCAGAGGGTGATATTCAGTAAGTTGTGTTGCCGACATGGCAAGAGACTGGGTGAATGTCGCGGACAGGCCGGAAAGAGAACCCATGTCACCGATCTGGAGGGCATCGGTCATGGCATCATCCAGGTTGCCGCTGAAGAAATTTCTGGCAATATCAGTTAAATCTTCCATGAGTGTATAAATGTCAGCAAGTTCTTTATCGTTGAGATCACCCTGGACGGAAAGAGAAAAAAAATCGCTGTCAAGGCTTGCTGCGGTAAAATTCATGGATTGTCCGGCAGAATTTCCCTGGTTTTCAAAGTTAAGAAAGGCTGCCTGCTCGGAGTTGGCCGCCAAGGTGACCACATCACCTTCATCGGTTGTTATAGTGATCGATGAATTTTGTGATTTACTGAAAGCAAGGCGGTCTGATTCATGATAGTTCCGATATCCGTGGGCATGACCATGAGGCATATGGAACAATGGACTGGGCTGGATTGATGTGGTCATTTTTTCTCCTCCCTGAGATGATTTGCTATTTCTACGGATATCCATACTCATCGGCGGCAGGGAGAAAAACTTGATTCTTTTTGTTGATTTCCGAGGTGTTATAAATTTATCAGCCATCAGCTATCAGCCATCAGCCATCAGCTATCAGAATTATAGGCTTTCTGTAAAGTTTCGATTTGTGCAGTTTCTCTGGCGGCAAGCTTTAATCCGTATCTTTTGCAGTACTCGGACGCCAGGCGATGACTGTTAAAGATCGGCGCATTGAGTTTGAGATTCATAATACATTTATCAAGATAGGTGGACCACAGTTCATCAACATAAAACATCTCCAGAATCTTGAAGAAAATTTTGTAAAAGGATGCCGAGTCTTCCGCGTAAAGAAGAGAGGATGACTCCTCGTTGAAGGAATTCTGGTCCACGGCTGACTCATAACCGAATTTCCAGCCGGTTTTCCCATTGTGGTAGCCCTCCAACCACCAGCCGTCCATGGTGCTGATGTTGGGTACGCCGTTCATGGCTGCCTTCATGCCGCTCGTCCCGCTGGCCTCGAGTGGTCTTTTGGGATTGTTGAGCCAGGCATGAACACCGCTGACCATCATTTTTGCAATGCTCATGTCATAACCCGGAATAAATACCACCTTGCCCAAACCGTTTGTTTTTGTGTAAAGATCTTCCTGGATGTCAAGAATCAGCTTGATAAGAGATTGCCCGGGGGCATCTGATGGATGGGCCTTGCCGGAGAAGACAAAATTGACCGGGAAATTGTTGTCGATAATGATTGATGCCAAAGTGTCCAGATCTTCAAAGATCAGATCTGCCCGTTTATAGGTTGAAAAACGCCTGGCAAAGCCGATGGTGAAAACATTTGGGTCAAGATTTCTCTTTTGTTCGTTAAGATAGGAGAGATAGTTGGGTGGATCAATCCATGTTTCGTGCATCTGCTTACAATGCTCGATGAGCATTGTATTGATGTAGGAAGTCAGTCTTTCCGCATCGTGTCGACACGCCTCTTTGAAGTAAGCACGGAATTTTTTATTTTTTAAAAGAAGGCCTGCATTGGCGAATATGCCGGGGTTCTGTCGCCAGTTTTTCAGCTCCGGAAACGAGTCATAAACTTCCGCCTTTGCATCGCTGATCCAGGTGAGATGGTGAACACCGTTGGTAATGGCAGTGATTTTTTTGGCATATTGCGGAAACTGTTTTTGCGTGACAATCTTATGGAGCCTGCTGACACTGTTTGTCGTCCGGTTGACTCGCAGGGCAAGGTCGGTGAAATTATAGGTTTGGGGATGATCTTTGTCCCGGGCGAGGACATCAAGAATTTTTTGACAGAAGGTGTGTCCGACCTGACCAAAAATCTGGCTGTCAAAGCGATCATGACCGGCCTTGACCGGAGTATGAATGGTGTAGACAATTTGTTTGGAAATAGCCTCAGCCGCTTTGATGATATCCTCTTTCGAGGCTTTATTTTCGTAAGTATCACCAAGTTTTTTCCACAGCCACTTGCTGATTAGCTGGAGCACAACCACAACCCCGTGCTGTTCATTAAGGTGGATCGTTTTGGACGTAATGCCAAGGGCCTGCATGGCGGGCAGGATCCCGGCGCCAAGAAGACGGCGCTGAAGAATTTTTGATTTCTCCGAACTGCTGTCGTACAAATGCTGTCCCGCCGCGCGGATAAAGTTTGGTGAAGACGGGATACTGTAGTCAAGGAGGATTTCAGGAACAAAAAAATCAAGATTACAGCTGACCTCCATTTTTATCCAGAGCTGGGCGCTGGCAGGGATCAGATTGTCATTTTCGTCGAAAAAGGGGACCTCGATTTCAAAAGGGATATCCGGATGCTCCGGGTTTTTCAAAAGATAGAGAGATGGCATTCTTTCAGGAGACCAGTCGGTCACCGTGACGATCTGGCCGATTCGGGAATCGACAAGTTGCGAGAAATACCCTTTTCTATAAAGGAGTGAGATGGCGACGACAGGTATTTTCAGGTCAGCAAAACTTTTCAGGGAGTCGCCGGCCAGAATTCCCAGGCCACCGCTGTAGTTGGGTATTTTTTCCGGGCCATGGAGAAACAGGTTACAGTAATGATCCAGCGTTTTGTTGGCGCTTCCCGTGATTTTTAGTTTCTGCAGCATTTTTTTGATCGGATGGTAAACATCGCGATCAGCTCCGATTTCCATGGAGACATAGGTGACGGAATTGCCGTCCGGAGCGGTTAATCTTTGCCAGACATCGTCAAGAATCTGTTGAGAAACACCGAAAAAACGTCCCCATTGATTCGAAGAGATCATGTTATCAGCAATTTCATCATGATCCATATGGATGTGCAGATTTTGATTCATGAGAAATCTTAAGTCCTTTCTGGGAAACGAGAATGATGGTAAGAATGAAATTGATTTTGTAATCTAACCCACTAAAGTAGAAGTGGACTTAGAATTTATCAGGACTCTTTTCAGTACTCGCTTGACAGGTATAAGTGTCTTGTCAGTAGATATAACTACCTTGTTTAAAAATAGATTTCTGAGTTTCTAGTTTTTTATGACAGCTTCTCAGGAATAAGGCACTAATTTTCTAAAGTTTGTAAAAAAGCATTGAATTTAAGGTCTGTTTTCTTTACTGTAGCCTATTAATTTAAAAAGTAAAATTGTCTGTTAATTTTTTCTTTTTTTTTAAGATATTTTTCAATTATGATCTGATTTTTTTATTTTACAGATCACTAAGGAGGCAAAAATGCAGAAAAAAACGTTTCGTATGTTTGCTGCTGGATCATTGATTGTTTCTCTGTCGCTGTTTGTAGGAGGCTGCGGTAAAAAAGAAGTGGCGTCAGATGAGGGCATGAAATCTCAAGATATGGAAGTTGAAGAGGTTGTCGTTGATGTCGGTGATGATATGGGTGCCGAAGAGTCTATCGAGTCTCAGCCATACACCGCCGGATTAGGAGTCACGATCTCCGAGGCCCGTACCCATGCACCGATGCTGCCGGTTTATTTTGATTTTGACCGGTTCAATATCCGTGAAGATCAGGTTCCGCGTATTGAAACAAATTCCGTTTTTTTGAAGGATAATATGACGGTAAAAATCGCGATTATGGGAAATTGTGATGAGCGTGGTACCCAGGAATATAATATTGCTCTCGGTGAACGGAGAGCTCTCAGTGCCAAAAAGTTTATGCTGAACATGGGTGTTGCAGAATACAGGGTGAGCACCATCAGTTTTGGCGAGGAAAAACCACTGGTACACGGCCATGATGAGTTTGCCTGGGCCCAGAACAGGCGGGATGATTTTGTCATAACCGCTAAGTAGATTTATTTAAAGGAGTGTTTTTATGAAATTTCCACAAATATTTTTCACAATTTGTGCCGTCATCGTCATCGGGCTGTTTGCTACCTTCTCTGATGTTTCTGCTTCGGAGACGAAAATTGCCACGATCAGTATTCAGGATGTTCTGGCTGATTCCAACGCCGGCCGGAATGCCCAGAAGGTTCTCCAGGCCGAGGTTGAGAAGTTTCAGAAAAAATTCTCCAAGGAACAGGAGGATCTGAAAACACTGGGGACTGAGATCGAGAAAAAAGCTTCGGTATGGAGTGAGGAGATTCGGGTTGAGAAGGAACGTGATTATCAGAAAAAAATGCGTGAATTCAAGCTTAAAACCGAGGATGCCCAGTTTGAGTTAAAGCAGCTGGAAAAGAAAGAGATGGAGCCGATTTTGAAATCTCTGCATGAGGTTATTAATGAAATAGGCAAGAAAAAGAATTATACCTTGATTTTGGAGAACACCCGGAAGGGATTACGTTCCCGGATCGGTCTCCTTTACGCCTCCGATGAAGTTGATATCAGTGAAGAAGTCAGGAAGCAACTGGATAAGAAATATAAAAAATAGATTGTTCATTAAGCTTTTTTCAGCGGAATGCTGATTTGATGTCCATAAGATTGGATAAACAAATCAGCATTTCGAAATCCCAAATCCCACCTCATACAGCCTCCCCGTCCAGTTTTGGAATAAAAAAGATCAGGATCATTCCCGGGATGGAGAGTAGAAAGCTGATCCCGAAAAAAGAGCCATATCCCAGCCATGAGGCCAGAAATCCGCTGAGCGCCCCGCCATAAAGGCCGCTGATGCTCATCAGGCCGGTTCCAATGGCGTAATGAGCCGCCTTGAATTTGGCCCTGCATATCCGCATGAGAAAGGTCATAAGTACCGCAGTCCCCAGCCCGCCCGCCAATTGATCAAAACCCGTGACAGAGGCCACGGTAATTAGATTTTTCAGGCCGATGTCAGTCGTTGCATTGGTGACGTTATTCATTGCAAGAAAGCTGTCGAGATGGAAGGCAAGTGCCATGTACATGATATTACTTCCATTTTGAGCCAGTAGAAAAGGCCAGATCATTCTTTTTAGAGAAAAACGGCTGATCAGTGCACCGCCGATCATGGCGCCGATGATTGAACACGGCAAACCCACGCCGGCACAGATCCAGCCATAGTGAATCTTTATTCCCAGATCAATGATAAAGGGAGCAAGCATTGACGAAAGCATGTATTCGCCAGTGCGGATAAAGATAATGAAGAGAATGATCGGCGTGATGTGTTCCCGGTCGACAAAGGAGAGGAAGGCCTTACCGTAGAAGGTATCTGACCGGCCAAGGATCAATTTTTTTATTTTTTTTCTGAAACCTGCCGCAAGAAAGAGAGAGAAAAGCAGTACTAATCCGGTAAAGCTGGAAAAAGAGAATCCTTGTAGCAGGGGAAATCGGTTCGTAAGATCTGTGAAATTTGTCGAGGTCAGGGCAGTATGGAGAAAAAAGACCAAAACACTGATAAGGATGAGAACAGCAATAAATCGAAAAGAAAAAATTTTTCGGTTAAAAGCCTGAAAACTGTTTTTCTCTGTTTCGCAACGGGGGAGGTAAAGAAAATGAAAAATAAAAAGAGAGGCCAGAATGAGCGCTGAAACAAGATAGGCCAAGAACCAGTTCAGAGCCGCTCCCATTGTAATGATGAATCCGCTCCCTGTCATGAGGGCAATGCGGTAAGCCATGACCCTGTATCCAAGAAACTTGGCCTGACCGGCTTTGTCCAGGGCCTCCAGATAAAAGCCGTCAATGGCTGTATCATGGGTTGCAGCAAGAATGGCGCCGCCGAAAAAACAGATCCCAATTGCCATGGTTGCCCAGGAAAAAGGGGCCAGGAGAGCAACAATAAGGAAAAGAACGCTGAGCGTTGCCTGGGTCAGCAGGAGCCATTTCCGTTTGGTTCCGTATTCATCGAGAAACGGCCCCCAGAGAAATTTTAAAATCCATGGCAGGCCAAAGAGTGAGGTCAGACCGACTGCTTCCAGGGTTGCGCCGCAGTCACGAAAGAAAAAGGAGGAGGTCGTACGGATGAGAGAATAGGGAAAGCCTTCGGCAAAATAGGTGGTGAACGACCAGATATAGGGCCTTGTTTTTTTGTGACTGTTCAGCAGCACTTCATCTATGTCCGATCAGGCTTGCTCACATAGGTTTACTATCGCCGTTTCACTGCTATGTTCAGTCAAGCCTGCTTGACTGAACATAGCTAAAGTACTGCTGAATAGTTTTATTTCGCTTTTCGAACACCCGATCATTCGTTTTTATCTGTCAATCATTTCAAGAGCGGCGCTGGTGATGGCTGCCGTGTCAATTTTGGTTAGTTTTCGCAGAATTGTCTGGCCACCATGTTCTATGAACTGATCAGGAATCCCAAGTAGATGAATTTGAACTCCGGTCATTCTGCGTTGTTCTAAAAGTTCAAGGATTGCGCTACCGAATCCGCCTTTTCTGGCATGATCCTCCACGGTAATGACCCGACCTGTTTTTCGGGCCCACTCGGTGATCAGATCGCCGTCAAGTGGTTTAATGAAGCGTGGGTTGATCACTGCCGCCTCAACACCGAGCTTGCGCAGTCCCTCGGCTGCTTCCAGGGCCGGGGTGACCCGGTTTCCAACCGGCAGCAGAAGGATGTCATCTCCTTCGCGCAGCAGTTCTCCTTTGCCGATTTCCAGTTTGACGAGTTCGGCGGAAGGTTTAACGCCGATACCGGCGCCGCGGCAGTAGCGGAGTGCAGCCGGCCCGGGAAAGGAAATCGCCGTGTAGAGCATATGCCGCAATTCATTTTCGTCCTTGGGCGCCATGATGATCAGGTTTGGAATAAATCGTAAAAAGGCCAGATCAAACACCCCATGGTGAGTGGGTCCGTCATCACCGACAAGACCGCCACGGTCAAGGGCAAAGGTGACCGGCAAATTGGGCAGACAGACATCATGAATGATCTGGTCCAGGGCACGCTGCATGAAGGTAGAGTAAACCGCCACCACGGGAAGAATACCTTCGGTAGCCAGTCCGGCGGCAAAGGTTACGGCATGTTGTTCGGCTATGCCGACGTCAAAAAAGCGATCGGGAAAGAGTTTGGCAAAACGGCTCAGGCCCGTACCCGCAGGCATAGCTGCAGTAATAGCGGCCACACGGGGATCCTTCTCAGCAATATGAACAATGGTATCGCCAAAGGCCTTGGTGTAGGAAATCGACGTAGGTTTGGAGGGCCGGGGAGCTCCGGTTGTGATTTCAAAAGGGCCGACACCGTGATAGTCGCCGGGATTTTTTTCAGCGGGAGGATATCCCTTGCCCTTGGTGGTAAGGACATGAACAAGGATTGGTCCTTTTCCGTAATCACGGACGTTTTTCAGGGTTTCAAGCAGATTTTCCAGGTTGTGGCCGGGAATCGGGCCGATATATTCAAATTTCAGGGCCTCGAAAAGTGTTCCAGGCGTCAGAAATCCCTTGAGGCTTTCCTCGCTTTTTTTAAGAACTTGGAGAATGCTTTCACCAACGTTGGCAAAGGATTTTAAAAAAATTTCCATATCGCGCTTAATACGTTTCATTGACCTGCCGGTCAGTTTACGGCTTAAAAAACTCGACATGGCGCCGACATTGGCGGAGATGGACATCTCGTTATCATTTAAAATAACAATGAGATCACTGCCCAGATGGCCGGCCTGGTTCATCGCTTCAAAGGACATGCCGCCGGTCATGGAACCGTCGCCGATGACAGCGATTGTTTTGTTGGAATCACCCTTCAGTTTTTTGGCGCAGGATATGCCAAGGCCGGCTGAAATTGAGGTGCTGCTGTGGCCGGTGTCAAAGGTGTCGTAAATGCTCTCCTTCTGTTTAGGAAAACCACTGATGCCTTTGTATTGACGCAGAGTATGAAACTCTTTACGGCGTCCGGTAATGAGTTTATGGGCATAGGCTTGATGTCCCACGTCCCAGATTAATTTATCGTTCGGAGTATTAAAAATATAATGCAGCGCCAAGGTCAGCTCGACAACACCGAGACAGGGGGCGAGATGTCCGCCATTTTTTGAAACCGTTTCAATGATGACCTGGCGGAGTTCCCTGGCCAGGATTGGAAGATCTTTTTTGGGGATTTGCCGCAAATCAGCAGGAGAATCGATTTTTTCCAGAAGTGAAGATTGTAATTTCATAAGTTAGTCAGAAGTCGGAAAACAGTAAGGAAGAATTCAGAAAAGGAAATAAGGATCTCCGAGTTTTTTTATTTTTATCTGCTCCGTTTATAAATATATTTTGCCAGTTCCCGAAGAGGGTCAGATTTGTGATCGAAAATGTCGAGGACGGAAATGGCGTTTTCTATCGCCTGTTTTGCTTTTTTTTTCGTTTCTTCAACACCGAAAAAGGCCGGATAGGTCGCTTTTTCAAGTTCGGCATCGGAACCTGCGGCCTTGCCGAGTTGCTCCGTGGTGCCTTCAATATTCAGGAGATCATCCTTGATTTGAAAGGCCAGACCAATATTTTCGCCATAACGTGTCATGGCCTGATATTGCTCCCTCGAAGCCTGACCGAGAATGGCGCCGGTCTGCACGGCGGCTGTAATCAAGGCGCCGGTCTTGCAACTATGCAGATAACGCAGTGTGTCAAACGGAATTGCTTTCCCCTCTGAGGCCATGTCAAGGGCTTGACCGCCAACCATGCCCAGGGAACCGATTGCCCTGGCTACAAGATGGATAATTTTTAATCTGTCGTCAGGAGGCAGAGAGGTGTTATCTGGCCTGGTCAGCAGTTCAAAACCATAGGTAAGTAGTCCGTCCCCGGCCAGAATCGCCTCTGCCTCGCCAAAAACTTTGTGACATGTCAACTTGCCGCGTCTGAGATCATCGTTATCCATGGCCGGCAGATCATCATGAATCAGCGAGTAGGTATGGATACACTCAAAGGCGCAGGCCATTGGAAGTGCTGGTTCTGCAGTACCGCCGAGAGCTTCGGTGGCGGCAATACAGAGAATAGGGCGCACCCTTTTCCCTTTGGCAAAGAGACTGTAACGCATGGATTCCATGTGTCCGGCCAAAAGTCCTTCAGCCTTAAGCATGTTTTGTTCAAGGGCATGCTCAACCTGAATTCTTTTTTCCTGGAGGTATTTTTTTATATCCATTGTCGGCTGATGTTTCTAAGTTGATTCTACTGTTCGCCAACTGTCAGCCAGCCGTGTTGTTCGCTTTTGATTCAAATGGCACGGAAGTCAGAGAATCGTTTTTTTTTAGGAGAAGATTTACTTTTTTTTGTGATTCTTCTAGCTTTTTGTTGCAGAAATCAGCCAGTTTGACACCTTCGTTAAATTTTTTCAAGGACTCTTCAAGACTCAAGTTTCCTTCTTCAAGTTCTCTGGTGATGTCCTCAAGAGTCTGCAGAGCATTTTCAAAAGTTTTTTGGGCCATGATTTTGATTTGAATCAGATTGTTTTATAATGTAATAATCAATGTATCATAAATGAATAACTCTTATTGAGCAATGGCTTTCCAAAAAAGAAGAGAACCTGAACACGCGTTATAGACGTAATCAGTCATGGGGCTGAAATGATCAAAAAACACGACACATTACCGTAATCAATTATTTACAGACGATGCGGATTAATTATGAATTCTGAGATAGAGGCTCATCTACATTTTTTTGTCAATTGGCTTGAAATAGAAAAGGGGTATTCGCCCAATACGGTTTCCGCCTATTGCCGGGATATCATCCAGTTTTTTTCTCATTTTGACGACAATCCTGCCGTGGACGAAATCGATATGCATCGGGTCCGTTCCTATGTTTTTAATCTGTACGGCAGAAATAAAAGTTCGTCCGTGGCCAGGAAGCTTTCCGGCCTGAGAACTTTTTTTGGATTTCTCCTGCGCAACAAGATTATTTCGCATGATCCGATATCGCTTGTTTCCATGCCGAAACAGTCAAAATACATACCGGTTTACCTGACGGTTGACGAGATATTTCGTCTCCTTGAAGAGCCCGGTGAACAGGACAGTTTTGCCATCCGTGATCAGGCGATTCTTGAGTTACTCTATTCCTCCGGCATGCGGGTGGCGGAATTGACATCTCTTGATCTGGACCAGCTTGATTTCGCATCAGGAATGGTTAGGGTAAGGGGCAAAGGAAATAAGGAGCGTCTTATTCCCGTGGGTAATCCCGCAAAGAAGGCGTTGCAGCGCTATTTGCCGGAGCGGGAAAAAGTGGCCGTGGCCAGGATAAAGCGTGGACTGCCGGTTGAGAAAAATGCTCTTTTTTTGAATAACCGTGGCACCAGGTTGACCGCCCGCAGTATAGAACGGTTGGTCAGAATGTACGGCCAGCGGGCCGGGATCGCCTCCCGGGTCACGCCCCATGCCCTGCGTCATTCTTTTGCCACGCATCTTCTGGAAATGGGAGCGGATCTGAGATCCGTCCAGGAACTGCTTGGTCATGCCAGTCTGTCGACCACGCAGAAATATACCCATCTGAATCTGGACCATTTGACGGATGTCTATGACCGGTCTCATCCCATGGCAAAAAAAGACGGGTAAACTGGTGGACGGGATTATCAAACGGCTTGTTTTAACAGTAAAACTCGTCGTTTTTTGTAAATAATATGTAACTCTTCAGATTGATAGGCCGTAGATATTTAGACTGTTGGACAGAGTTTGTTACATCGTAGAGTGCTGTAATAAGAAACAGCCAATAAAAGCAGGGTATGGACTGACTTCGAAAACTAATGGCCTCTAGTCTACAGCCTAACCAATCTGAACAATCATAAAAAATATTTATCTTTCAAAGGAGATTTTTTGAAAATACGATCAACAACCATATTATGCGTGCGGCATCAGGATGAGGCCGTGGTAGTCGGTGACGGTCAGGTGTCGCTCGGCAACACTGTTATGAAGCACCAGGCGAGAAAAGTCAGGCGTCTTTATAATAACAAGGTGGTCTGCGGTTTTGCCGGAGCCACGGCCGATGCCCTGACTCTTTTGGATAAGCTGGAACAGAAGCTGGAACAATTTAACGGGAATCTTACCAGGGCAGCAGTTGAACTGGCCAAGGAGTGGAGAACCGATCGAATGTTGCGCAGACTTGAGGCCATGCTGATCGCCGCCGATGAGGAAAAGTCGTTGCTGCTGTCCGGCACCGGCGATGTGATTGAATCGGACGATGGTATCCTGGCTATTGGCTCGGGCGGTCCCTATGCCCAGGCTGCGGCTAAGGCGCTGATTACTCACAGCACCCTTAATGCCGAGGAAATTTGCCGGGAAGCCATGAAAATCGCCGGCTCAATCTGCGTGTTTACCAATCAAAATTTTGTTGTGGAAAAAGTATGAAAATTACAGGCTCACTGACTCCGAAAGAAATTGTCACCAGACTTGATGAATATATTATTGGCCAGGATGATGCCAAGCGATTCGTGGCGGTTGCCCTCAGAAACCGTTGGCGGCGGCAGCAGGTTGAGCCGCCTTTGCGGGATGAAATCGCGCCTAAGAACATTATCATGATCGGTCCCACCGGTGTGGGAAAGACGGAAATCGCCAGAAGACTTGCCGCCCTGGCACAATCGCCGTTTTTAAAGATTGAAGCCTCGAAGTTTACCGAGGTGGGATATGTAGGGCGGGATGTCGAGTCGATGATTCGGGATTTGACCGAGTTGGCCATTAATATGGTAAAAAAAGAGGAAAGCGAAAAGATTGAGAAAAAGGCCGGGGATCTGGCCGAGGAAAGGCTCCTGGATTTGCTTCTACCGCCCATTTCCACCCCGCCGCCCGTAACAACGGTTCCGTCAGATTCAACCGGAAACAGTCTGGAAAAACAAACTGATTCCACTAGGGAAAAATTTCGCAAAATGCTCCATGAGGGGAAATTGTCCGACCGGCAGGTGGAAATGGATGTTGATCAGACCCGGGATATGCCTATGGTTGAGATTTTTTCCAATTCCGGCATGGATGATGTCGGCTCGAGCATGAAAGACATGTTTGGTAAAATTTTTCCGAAAAAGAGACGGCGTCAGAAGTTGAAGCTGGATGAGGCTTTGAAAATCCTGCGGCGTGAAGAAGCGGAAAAATTGATTGATATGGATAAGGTAACCAAACTTGCCATTCAGTGTACCGAGCAATCCGGTATAATTTTTCTTGATGAAATTGATAAGATTGCCTCCAGACAGGGCACTTCACAGTCCGGTGAGATTTCCAGGGAGGGGGTTCAGCGGGATCTGCTGCCCATTGTGGAAGGTTCCACCGTGACGACCAAGTATGGCATGGTGAGGACGGATCACATTCTCTTTATTGCCTCGGGCGCCTTTCATCTGTGCAAACCCTCGGATCTTGTCCCTGAACTGCAGGGCCGTTTTCCCATCCGGGTGGAATTGAATGCATTGGGCGAGGAGGAATTTTTCAGAATTCTGACCGAACCACAAAACGCCCTGATCAAACAATATGAGGCACTGATGGCCACCGAGGGAGTTGAATTATTCTTTGAAGAGGACGCGATCAGGGAAATGGCAAAGATCGCTGCTCTGGTTAATGAGAAAACAGAAAATATCGGCGCGCGTCGTCTCCATACTATAATGGAAAGAATGCTTGATGAACTGTCTTTTTCAGCCCCGGATATGGAAGGGGAAATTTTCACTGTCACTGCCGAGTATGTCAGGCAGCAGCTTGAAGATGTAGCCCACGATGAGGATTTGAGCCGTTATATTTTATAAAATTTAGAGGGGTGGAGAGACAGAGGAGCAGAGGCCCGGATGGTTTATTCTTTGCTCCTTTGTTTTTCGCTTTATGTAAAAGAAGAAAGGAGACTAAATATGATGTTGTATGATCCGGAATATAATTATTGCCCAAAATGTCAAGACGAATATCGGGCGGACATCAGGGAATGTGCTGCCTGTGGTCTCGCTCTTGTTCCCGGGGCTGAAATGGCGAAACACGTCGGCAAGGCCCAGAAACAACGGGGGAAGCGCAAGGGTGATCTGACGCCGGATGATGATATTGTCAACATCCACAAGGGATCTCTTGTTGATTTAAAATCGTTTGAAAAGGAGCTTGAGGCCGAGCATATAGGTTATCTCATTGCCGGAGATGACCAGGGTGGCTGCAATAAGGGTTGTTGCCCTTCCTCTTTTTATCTTAAGGTGCGGCGGGAGGATGCCCGCGATGCATTCATGATCATTGACCGTCAGTTTGAGATTGCCACCGGCATCAACGACCATGACCTTTCTTTTGCCGGATCGGTCTATAATCCGGAGGTGGGCGAAGCGGTCTGTCCGGCCTGCGGTTGCACTTTCAAGACCAGCGATCTGACCTGCCCGGATTGTGGTTTGTGTTTCGGGTAACAATTTTTCGGATCGTTTGTTTCGTACCTTAAC
>JAOZOY010000024.1:35618-38681 GCA_029933005.1 Deltaproteobacteria bacterium | reverse complement strand
TAAACGGTTACAAGGACTGTGGCTCCCGTAAATTAGTGGTCTGGTGAACGGTTACTAGATTTTCACATGTTTAATCTAAAAAATGTCTCTCAAACTTATAATTATTTTAAATAATACATTTTAGGGTTGATGCTAATCTGTTGCAACCTTGCTTCATACCCTAAACCTCTTCAGCCTAAAAAACCTCCAGCGCAGCTGGCTAGGCACTGACTCCGGCCTCATCAAAGGTAGCCATCTCTGTTATGATCTTAACCGAGGCCTCGATTAATTCCATGGCCAGGGCGGCACCCGTCCCTTCGCCCAGCCGCATATCAAGATGAAGAATGGGCTTGAGCCCGGTTGTTGCAAAAAAATGACGATGTCCCTGTTCTGCTGACAGATGACTGAAAAAACAGTAATCCAGTACAGTCCTGTTTAACTTCATGGCCACCAGAGCGCCGGCGCTTGAGATAAAACCATCCACCACGACCGGGACACGGCTGCGAGCCGCTTCCAAAATCATTCCGCAAATCGCCGCAATTTCCAGACCGCCCACTGCGGCCAGAATCTCCAGAGGAGAACGGAGAAGTTTGCTGTTTATTGCCAGAGATTTTCGTATTACTTCAACCTTGTGCTTCAGGGTTTTATCGTCAACTCCAGTGCCACGGCCGGTCACATCTGAAACATCCAACTCAAGTAAAACGGCAAAGAGAGCTGCGGAAGGGGTCGTATTGCCGATTCCCATCTCACCAGTTCCCAGGATTTGTGCTCCGTCACTAATGGCTTTTGCTCCACATTCCATGCCGACCGCAATGGCGGCCAGGGCCTCTTCCTCAGTCATGGCCGGACCTTTCATCATATTGTCCGTACCATGCTTCACCTTGTGAAAAAACAGTCCTTCCGCATCCAGAGGTGCGGCCACGCCCACATCAATCACCCGAACCTCCACCCCAACATGGCGGGCCAGCACATTGACCCCGGCGCCTCCAGCCAGAAAATTATATACCATCTGTCGAGTAACCTCCTGGGGAACGGAAGAAACACCCTCCTCCACCACGCCATGATCCCCGGCAAAAGTAAGGATCACCTTGTTCTTCAAGACAGGAGTCAAGGTTTTCCTGATACCGCATACTCGACGTGCCATGCTCTCAAGGCGCCCCAAACTGCCCCTTGGTTTTGTCAGATGATCGAGCCGATACTGGGCTGCATCCATTATCCCACCATCAAGAGGCTCAATTTCAGTGACAAATTTTTCTAATTGTTCCCTGGATAAAATCATTATTTCCTTTCACCACTCAGGATAGTTAGGCTTTAAGCTAAAAGCTATTAGTTTTTAAAATCTGCGCTGTAACGAACTCACCCCCTCCTGACAGTCTAAAAGACTACAGCCTATCGCCCTGAGCAGTTACCTTCTTTTCTTTCATACTCCTTCCATGCTTTCGCCAGCGTCAAACACGACTCCTGTAAACGATCCAAGGAATAAACCTCCAGGGTGACAACACCGGAAAAACAATAATCAGACAATTTCTCAGCCAGTCCAACACTCATCTCATCCTGATGCGAATCAACAGCCAGGTGATCCCGGCCTTCGGCAGCGCCATGATAATGGATATGGGCGGCCTGGGGAATATCATTGAGCATCTGCTCCAAGTCTTCCCCATAGCGAAGCCCGTGGCCAAAATCCAGACAGAGAGAAAAACCATGGTTCAGCACCAGGGAACGAACAGACTGAAAAGGATAGTCAATATTTTCTATAGCAATTTTTCCACGCTCGTGTCCAAGCCGGTCTGCCAGCTCTGCTAACGAGTCGTTGAGACAGTCAAGCCATCGGCTTTCAGCCACGTTAAGCTCACGGAGAAGATGAAGATCAAAACAGGAAGGTGCCAGGGGAGCAAGCTTTGTCATCAAATCGATAATTTCCTCAATCGCCTCATGCCGAATTCTCCGGGAATGGCTGCCAAGATGAAGATCAATGGGAAGATGAACGGTATAGCTGAGATCATGGCCTCCTGCCAGCCGCTCAAGAAAACGAATATCGAACGGATTTTCCAGTTTGGAGTTTGACCGGGATTCAAAAAAAAGAAGCTGAACATCGTCAACCAGGCTGGAAAGGAAATGGACATTCTCGTCCATTCCGGCTGAAACAACAAAAGAAGTTGCACCCAACCGCCAGGGATAGCGTCCCTTGAGAGGCGTCAAACCGAATCGCCGCCAGTCAAAGAAACCACCTCACCCACCCTGCCCTGCCAAGCAAGAGAAATACGCGGAGTCCTCTCGCTTAAAAGCTTTTCGTCCAGCACGGCCATTACCGTGTCCAAGGCCAGGGACGGGTCATTATTTGTTTCACTGAGATGGGCAAGAACCACATGCTGAAGTCCATCGTGGACAAGAGTTCCGATGAACCGAGCTGCGTCCTCATTGGCCAGATGCCCGCTTCTTGATCTGACCCGCTGCTGGAGATGGAGGGGATAAGGTCCGTTCATCAGCATTTCCGGGTCATGATTCGCCTCAATAATGAGACCATGACAGGCGGATAAACGATGATGAATCAGGCGGGAAACCATGCCGGTATCGGTGCAGTATCCCAAAGAACAATCTTCACGGCTGATGACAAAACCCACAGGGTCGGCGCTGTCATGGGAAATTGAAAAAGGATGAATGGAAAAACCGGCAAAATCAAAACTTTCACCGGTTGTAAACCCATAATAATTTGGTATATTACCCAGCTTCTTTTCTCCGGCTCGGAGAGTAGGACCATTGGCAATAACTGTCAGACCACGTTTTCGGGCCAGTATTCCGACCCCCTTGAGATGGTCATAATGTTCATGGGTTACAAGAATGGCGGCAATCTTCTCCGGCGAAGCATCAATGCAGGCCAGACGCCTTTCCATTTCCACGCCGGAAAAACCGGCATCAATGAGCAGGGCCTCGTTGTCTGACTCGATATAGGTGGCGTTGCCCCTGCTGCCACTGCCCAGAACACAAAATTTAAACATGTTTGGCTGGTCTTATTGGTCTCATTAGTCCTATTGATCTGGTTAGTACGTCACAACTGATTCGACCCAAATTATCTCGTCTTCTGTC
>JAOZOY010000024.1:27211-35518 GCA_029933005.1 Deltaproteobacteria bacterium | reverse complement strand
TCTGTCTTCTGTCATCTGTCTTCTGACTCCGGTATGGCCAAAACCGCCGGCCTGCCGCTCAGTACAGTCAAGTTCATCCGTCACCATAATGGAAGCCCGGCACACAGGGGCAAGAACCAGTTGAGCAATACGGTCACCACGGTTAATGGTGAAAACATCCTGACCAAGATTGACGAGGCCAATTTTCACCTCGCCGCGGTAATCGGCATCAATTGTTCCGGGCGTATTCACAACAGTGATCCCGTGCTTGATGGCCAGACCGCTCCGAGGCCGAACCTGGAGCTCGTATCCCGGTTGAACAGCCACAGCAAAACCAGTGGGGATCATCTTGATCTCGCCTTGCACAAGATGCAGAGCATCAGTAACGGCGGCAGCCACGTCCATGCCGGAAGCCAACTCGGAATGATAGGCCGGCAGCTCCAAGTCTTGGCAGTTTGCAGGATCAAGCCAGCTCAACTGCAGATTTACAATTTCCATTAATCTTCAGACAAAAGTGCCTTCCGGCTCAAACGAATCTTGCCGCGCTGATCAATATTCAGAACCTTCACCTTGACTTTATCACCCTCCTTGAGAATATCTGAGACCTTATTAACACGCTTGTTGTCAAGCTCTGAAATATGAACCAGACCGTCCGTACCCGGCATTATTTCAACAAAAGCGCCAAAATCGACAATCTTCTGGACCGTTCCCAGGTAGACCTTACCGATTTCAGCCTCTTCGGTGATCTCCTTGATTCTCTCTGAAACCTGGTTTCCCACTTTACCGTCCGGGGCAAAAAGAGTCACCTTGCCGGAATCCTCCACGTCGATTTTAACCTCGAATTCGGCTGTTAAACCCCTGATAACTTTACCGCCTGGACCGATAAGATCACGAATTTTATCCGGATTGATTTGCATGGAAAAAATCTTGGGCGCATGTTCCGGAACATCTTTTCTGGGAAGCATAAGGGCTTCAGTCATTTTTCCCAGGATGTGCATTCGTCCTGCCTTAGCCTGTTCAAGCGCCGCCTGCATAATCTCCCTGGTCACGCCCTTAATCTTGATATCCATCTGCAGAGCAGTAATGCCGTCTTCGGTGCCGCAGACCTTAAAATCCATATCCCCGAGATGGTCCTCATCACCAAGGATATCGGAAAGAATCACGACCTCGTCACCTTCCTTTATGAGGCCCATGGCCACGCCGGAAACAGGTTTTTTAATCGGAACACCGGCATCCATCAAGGCCAGGCTGCCACCACAGACCGATGCCATGGAGGATGAACCGTTCGACTCCATGATGTCAGAGACGATACGGATAGTGTAAGGAAAGGTCTCTCTGTCGGGAAGGACAGCTTGCAAAGCCCTGCTGGCCAAAGCGCCATGGCCGATGTCGCGCCTGCTTGGACCGCGCATGAAGCGCGCTTCGCCAACGCAGAACGGCGGAAAATTATAATGAAGCATAAATGGACGAAAATTCATCCCATCCAGCGTTTCCACCCGTTGCTCATCATCACCACTTCCTAAAGTGGCCGTCACCAGAGCCTGTGTCTCTCCCCGGGTAAACAGGGTGGAACCATGGGCTCGGGGGAGAAGTGCGACCTCGCAGGTGATATCGCGTATCTCATCAAATGAACGGCCGCCAATCCTCTTCTTGCTGACGACAATCATCTCCCGCATCATGGTCTTCTGCAGATCATGAAGGATATTTTTAATCTCGGAACTCCGCTCTGCGGCGTCCTCTTCAAGTTCGGCGAGAATCAGATTCTCCAGCTGATAATAACGTTCGGCCCGGTCCATTTTGTCTGCAATGGCAATCACATCCTTCATTGGTTCCACGGCATGATCAGACACCTTGTTGAACAGATCTTCATCAACCACCAGCGGAATGACCTCCATCTTGGCTTTACCCAGCTCAGACTGCAGTTCTTCCTGCATGTCCAGCAGAGGCTGCAATCCTTCGAGACCGAAATAAAGCCCCTCAAGAACTATCTGCTCCCCAAGACCGTCAAGACCGCCCTCAACCATGACAATGCCATCTCTGCTGCCGGCAACAATAATATCCATCTCCGACTCTTCCATCTGATCTTTGATCGGATTCAAAACATAAGCGCCATCAATATAACCGACCCGCACACCGGCAATGGGCCCATGGAAGGGAATCTGCGACAGGGAAAGAGCCGTAGAGGCGCCGATCATAGCCAGCATGTCTGGATCATTCTGTTTATCCGACGAAAGCACAGTAGCAACAATCTGGGTTTCGTGCTGATAGCCGTCGGCAAACAAAGGCCGCAGGGGCCGGTCAATCAGCCGGGCGGTCAAAGTCTCCTTTTCAGTAGGCCGACCGATTTCCCGCCGGAAAAAACTGCCGGGAATCCGGCCAACTGCGTAAAACCGTTCCTGATATTCAACGGTCAGCGGCAGAAAATCAACATTTTCTCTCGCCTTCCTGGCCGCAACCGCTGTCACCAGCACCACGGTACCACCATAGGTAACCACAACAGAACCATTCGCCTGTTTGGCCATCTTACCCGTTTCAATGGTCAGGGTACGACCCCCTAATTCTACTTCAACTTTTTTATACATCTATTCTCCAACGATATCTTACGGCTTGCCGTGCAAAACAGCACAAAATCCAAAAACATACAAGTCTATTTTCTAATACCCAGCTGCTGAATAACAGTCCGGTAACGATCAATACTTTTTCCTTTAAGATACTTCAGCAGTCTTCTCCGCTGCCCGACCATCTTCAACAGCCCGCGACGGGAATGATGATCCTTTTTATGAACCTTGAAATGTTCAGTCAGATAAGTAATCCTGGCACTGAGAAGGGCAATCTGAACCTCCGGTGATCCGGTATCAGTTTCATGGGTATGAAAATCACCAATAATTTCATTTTTTTGTTCCGCATTTAATGACAAAATAAACCTCCTGATCCGCCAAAGACGGTTAATTTAATTTTTTTTCTTCCAACTTCACTCCGTTGACTCACTTTTCTTCTTTTGGAAAAAAGAGAACCTTTATAAAAAAATCGTTAGATCAACGGCGTCTCATTCTTACTCTTGGATTCAGTCTTCCGCATCAAGCTCCCGTAAAACCTGTTCTATCGGCAACATATGCTCACGCAGAATAACTCCGGCCAACTTTTTATCTTCCAGATCCTGTCCGGAAACAGCATGACTGACCTTGAAATTGCCGCATCGTAATCGCCTGAGAGCGATAAGATGGGCGCCGCAGCCCAACTCTTCACCGATATCCGCCGCCAATGTCCGAATATATGTTCCCTTCCCACAGATGACCCGAATATCCAGGGTGTCCCCTTCACTTCCCAGGCAGCTGATATCCCGAATAACAACCTTTCTCGGTGCCTTAACAACCTTAATGCCTTTACGAGCATAGTAATAAAGGGGTTTTCCTTTATGCTTGAGTGCGGAATATTGTGGTGGGGTCTGCAATGTCTCACCGACAAACCCGGCCAGAATTCGGTCAATACACTCGCGGGAGAGTTTAGGAACTGAACGTCGGCGGATCACTTTCCCCTCAAGATCCTGACTGTCCGTCTCCACCCCGAGGCGCATCCTGGCCTCATATTTTTTTTCTCCAGTCATGAAACGGGAAATCTGCCTGGTTGCCGGCCGGCCGACACAGATAACCAACAAACCCGAGGCAAACGGATCAAGAGTTCCGGCGTGACCCACCTTTTTGACTCCCAAGGCTCGTCTTACCCGCTGGACAATCTGAAATGAAGTCGGCCCCACAGGTTTATCGACCAAAATAACACCGTCGGACAAAAAACAAACCCTCCACTACTCCAACAAATTTCACACCACAGCAATAAGTTCCTGCAGCAACATCTCTCTCACTTCGTCAATCCCGGTATCAGACATTCTAAAACCGGCGGCATTACAGTGCCCCCCACCGCCGAACCCGACAGCAATCCGGGCCACATCACTGTCTCCCTTGGAACGTAGGCTGACACTAATCAGACCAGTCTGGGGTTCCTTGATAAAAACAGCAACCTTCACCGTACTCAGGGAGCGAGGATAATTAATAAACAACTCGGTATCCTCGCCACTGGTTTCTGTCTGATCAAACATGGCGCGACTGACATGGATCATGGCAATCCGCTCGCCAGCATAAAGTTCCAGAGTATTCAGTACAAGTTGCAGCAGTTGCAGGCGATTTTTAGTAAAATTATCAAAAAGATGGCCCGCAACATCGGACGGGCTGACTCCCCTGGCAACCAACTCTCCAGCAATCCGAAAAGTGTCCGCAGTGGTGGAAGAATAATTAAAAGAGCCACTATCCGCAACTATTGCCGCATACAAACAATAGGCCGCATTCAGGGAGAGTTCCAGTCCCAAAGCCTGAGCCAGATCAAAAACCATTTCTGCCGTGGCAGCTCTATGAGCCTCCACCCAGCTCAAATCGCCAAATTCCTTGTGACCGGCATGATGATCCAGGACAATAAAGGGATGAACCGTCAACAGCGCGTCCATCGCTTTTCCAAGGCGAGACTTGTCACCGCAATCAAGGGCAATAGCGCAATCAAAACCACGCAAGTCCGGCAAGAATGTCTGCAGGCGGTCGCAACCAGGCAAAAAGTCTAGGAGATGAGATACCGGCTCCTCACTGTAAAGACAGATCTTCTTGCCAAGCGAGGTTAAAATTTCTCCCAAAGCCAGCTGCGAGCCAAGGGCATCGGCATCAGGAAAAATATGAGTGGCGACAAGAATCGTCCGTGACTCCCCGATCACACGAAGTATTTCAGTCAGTTGTCGTTCCATTCTCGCCGGCAATCTCCTGAAAAAGTTGATCCATCCTTTCCCGCTTGGCATAAGCTGGATCGTGGAGAAAGAGAAGCTCCGGAACATAACGCATATTTAACACCCGGGCCAGATGACTGCGAATGAAGCCCTTGGCACTGACCAGTCCCTTCTCTGCTTTCCGAACTAATTTCTCATCACAGACAAAAAAAATTCTGGCCCGGCGCAGATCATCGGTCATGACCACTTCGGTGATGGTCACATAAAGCAAGCGGGGATCTTTTATCTTATATAAAAGCAGCATGGCAATCTCATTCCTGATGAGATCTCCCACCCGAATCGGCCTCCGCTTCGGCTCCGGCCGTAAACCGGCCGGCAGGCTAAAGCCCGCTTTTCCTTTTTTTGCCGTCATATTTCTTATACCATTTCCCTCAGCCAATCAATACACTTTTCTTACCCATTTGACGGAGCATCTGTCGCTACCAATTACCGGTCATTATGATCTGTTTCGACTACTTTATCCTGTTATTGGTTTACTTCTCTCACACATTATAACTCAGCGGCTGTTTCCTCAAGAATAAAAGCCTCAATGCGGTCACCAATCTTAATATCATTATAATTCTCAATAGAGATACCACACTCATAACCGGACTGCACTTCCCTGACATCGTCCTTGAACCTTCTCAACGATCCTATCTCACCGGTAAAAATAACGACTCCGTCGCGGAGCAAACGAACCTTGGAATTACGGGTAATACTGCCATCGTTCACAAAACAGCCGGCAATGGTACCCACTTTGGGAGCATGAAAAGTTTCCCGCACCTCGGCGCCGCCGATCACTTTTTCCACGAAAATAGGTTCCAGTAAACCGGTCATGGCCTTTTTAATATCGTCAAGAGCATGATAAATGACATCATAAAAACGCAGATCAACCCCTTCATTTCGGGCCATTTCCTGAACTTTAACGGAAGGTCGCACATTAAAACCAATAATCAGAGCATCTGATGCAGAAGCCAGAAGAATATCCGACTCGATAATTGTGCCTGTTCCTTCATGGAGGATTTTTACCTTGACCTCATCCGTACTGAGTTTTTGCAAGGCCTTGCCAAATGCCTCCAAGGTCCCCTGGACATCGGCCCGTAAAAGAACACGAAGTTCCTTGATCTCCCCTTCCTGGAGTTTTTCAAACAGGTTATCCAGAGAAATCTTAGTCGTACTGGCCAACTCGATCTCACGATTTTTCAGCTGACGGCTGGCACTGACATTTTTGGCCATCTTATCGTCAGATACCACGACAAATTCATCACCAGCCCGGGGAACCCCGCCCAAGCCCTGAATTTCCACAGGAGTAGAGGGGGTGGCCTGTTTAACTTTTTCGCCCTTGTCATTGGTAAGGGAACGTACCTTACCAGCGAAATTTCCGACGACAAAAGATTCTCCAAGATGCAGAGTACCGTGCTGGATAAGCACGGTAGCCACGGCTCCCCTGCCTTTGTGCAGCTGGGCCTCAATCACCGTACCTTTGGCCTTACGATTCGGGTCCGCCTTCAACTCGAGGATCTCGGTCTGAAGAAGAATATTTTCAACCAACCCATCAATCCCGATACCCTTCTTCGCCGATGTCTCACAAAAAATGACATCTCCACCCCACTCTTCCGGCACAAGATCTAATTCAGCCAGCTCCCGTTGCACCCTGGCCGGGTCCGCGTCTTCCTTGTCAATTTTATTCACGGCCACAAGAATCGGTACTTCAGCGGCCCTGGCATGGTTAATCGCCTCCCTTGTCTGATCCATCACACCATCATCGGCCGCGACAACAAGAACAACCACATCCGTCACCTTGGCCCCCCGGGAACGCATTTCCGTAAAGGCCGCATGTCCCGGAGTATCGAGAAAGACAAGATCACCCTTGGGTGAACGTACATAATGAGCGCCAATATGCTGAGTAATGCCACCCGCTTCGCCTGCCGCTACATCGGTATTTCTTATCGCATCAAGAATGGAAGTCTTACCATGATCAACATGCCCCATGACCGTAACTACCGGAGGACGCGGCAGTTCCTCGCCGCCACCTTCAGCCTCATCGAGATTCATGACGGTCAACTCCTCAGTGACACCCTGCTCTACTTCGTAGCCAAAATCATTAGCCACCAAGGTCGCTGTATCAATATCAAGGGCTTGATTGAGGGTCGCCATTACACCGAGCCCCATGAGCTTACCAATGATTTCATTGGCCTTTATCCCCATACGATGGGCAAGATCCCCCACTGATATTGTTTCAAAAATTTTAATTCGTTTTTTGATCGCCTTGGTTTCCGCAGCTTCAATAACTTCAGCTTTCTGTTTCTTTTTCTGCCCACGCATGCCACGGCCGATCTTGATCCCTGATCCAAAACGGCCCCCTATGGTGCCTAGATCCTCGATCCCAACCTCAACCGGGCCTTTCCGTTTACCTCTTCCCCTCCGAGCACCACCAGGTTCAGGCGTAAATTTAACAAAACGCTTTCCTTTTTTCCCCTTCGGCGGGGTCTCACGCTGGCCGGGTCCAGCCATTTTATTTTTAACTGCCACATTAACCTTTTTTACTTTTTTGGGTCGTGCAGCTTTTTTAGGTCTGGGTCCCCTCTCTTCCGGCAGTGGAATCGTCGTTTTACCAATAATTCTGGCCAGCCCCTTTCTCTTTGGAGGAAGCTCTTTCACTTTCTTTAAAATTTTCTTTTCTTCCGTCTTTGTCTCATCGGTAATAGCAGAGGAAACAGGTTGCGCTACTTCAGTTACTTCAGGGGATTCAGGCACTGTAGGCACTTCAACACCTTCTTCCACTTCCTTGACCTCATCTTCAGCGGAAATAACTTCTTTCTTCTCGGGCTTTTCAACCTTGACTTCAGCCTCTTTCTTTTCAGCCGGCTCACGAATCTCCTCTGCCACAACAGGAGTTGCCTTTATCTCTTCAGGTTCCGGCTTCAAAACCTCTTCGGGAGCGGGAGGTGCTTCAGGAGTGGGGGGTTCCACCGGAGGAGGCATTTTTGTCCTTCGACGAATAATGGTCGTTCCCCCCTTTGTCTGGATCCTTTTCTCCTCAACCTTCGTTTTAATTATGCCCAATTTTTTTCGGATATCCTCAGCGATTTCCTCTTCTAGAGTAGAATTATAGGCTTTTATCGGATAGCCCATTTCAATGAGTTTTGCGGCCAATTCCTTGCTGTCCAAACCAGCGTCTTTAGCCAACTCGTATACTCTGATTTTCTTCATTTCATAACTCCCGGAACATACATAACTCTATACTGCATCCTGACACTTCGAATTAAAATACCAGGACAGTTTTTTATTTTTTAAACTCTTTTTCAAACACTTACAAGTTTGACAACACCAACCACTGTACCGCCATCTCTTCTAGTGAAAAATGGCTCCCCTCGATCCTGAATAAAACAAAACGAAACAAATTTAATCCAAAGAAACAGTTGTATTATCTTTAACATCTTTATCGGAATCAACAGTTGGTTCTTCCATGGGAGGTTCATCTCTATCACCGGCATCGGAATCAACAGCTGGTTCTTCTACGGGAG
>JAOZOY010000024.1:0-27111 GCA_029933005.1 Deltaproteobacteria bacterium | reverse complement strand
TACGGGAGATTCATCCTCATCCCCGACATCGGAATCAACAGCTGGTTCTTTTACAGAAGATTCATCCTCATCCCCGGCAAATGACTCTTTCTGTTGCTCGATGTATAATAACGCTTCCTTGATCAGACTCTCGGCATCATCAGAGCCAAAACGCTCTACGACCTCCAAAAGCTCATCAGATGTTGATGCTGCCAGCTCGGCAACCGACGTAATGCCGCCATCGTAGAGATTTTCAACCAATCTATCATCAACACTTTCCAAGGCCATCAAGGACTTAAAGCCCTCTTCCATCATTGTGGAATACCTTGTTTCACTCTTGACATCAATGCGCCATCCAAGTAGATGTGAAGCCAGACGGACATTCTGTCCTCCCCGGCCAATTGCCAGAGAAAGCTGGTCATCAGGCACCACGACCAACATCGTATTTTTATCTTCCTCGACAACAGCCAGCGAAATCTGTGCTGGAGCCAAAGCATTGGAAACATACTTTGCCGGGTCAGGACTCCAGGGAACAATATCAATCTTTTCCCCCTGCAGCTCCTGGACGACGTTCTGAACCCTTGAACCTTTCATTCCTACACAGGCGCCTACAGGATCGACATCGGACTCATTGGACATCACAGCAATTTTTGCCCTTAATCCAGGTTCACGGCAGGCATTAATAATTTCGACAATACCTTCAGAAATTTCAGGAACCTCCAAGGTAAAAAGACTCACCAAAAATTCATTACATTTACGGCTAAGCACGAGCTGTGTTTCATTGACCGACTTTTTAACATCAAGAAGATAGGCCCGAATCCGGTCTCCTTGACGGTAAGATCTTCTGGGCATCTGCTCATTTTTAGGCAAAACAGCATCTGTTCGACCCAAATTGACAATCATGTTGCCCCGTTCAAAACGCTGGACAATGCCGTTTACGATGTCACCTTTTCGATCCTTATACATCTCATAGATCACATCACTCTCAGCATCCTTCATTTTCTGAATGATGACCTGTTTTGCAGACTGAGCAGCAATACGACCCAAATCTGCTACATTTTCCATCTTTGAACCTAATTCATCATTCAGCTCAACATCAGGGTCGAGAGTCCGTGCCTCCTCAAGGGAAACCTGAGTCTGCTCATCTTCGACTTTTTCCACGACTATACGAAATTGAAAAAGTTCAATTTCACCAAACTCTTCATTAAAGCGAACTTCAATATCACGACGCTGACCATATCGTTTTTTAGCGGCAGACAAAACAGCCTCTTCAAGGGCCTCAACCAGAAGTTCACGGTTGATACCTTTGTCACGACTTATCTGGTCTATTATTCTTTTCAAATCAGAAATCATTCATTTCACCATCATCATGATTTTCTACAGAGTTAGCTGTAAACATTAAAACTCAATAACAAGCCGGGCCTTAATGATATCATTGAGTTGAATCTCACGTTTGCCTTTTTCTGTATACAAAGTCACAGTCTGCTCATCCACCGAATCAATAGGACCGATACAGACGTCATCGACATCAGGGGAAGCCCTGAAGGAAACAGTGACCTTTTGACCGACATTCCGTTCAAAATCCCTTTTCTTCGCCAGTAGCCGATCAAGCCCGGGAGAAGACACCTCCAAATGAAAATGTTGATCGATAATGTCTTCCACCTCGAGAACATATCCAATTTGTCGACTGAGTTTCCCGCAATCTTCCAGGCCAACCCCGCCTTGCTTATCGATGATCAGCCTCAGCACCCAGCCAATTTGTTCCCTCCGGTATTGAATTTCAACAAGCTCTAAACCGAGCTCATCCAGAATCGGTTGGGCAAGCAACTCAACCTGTGGAACAATCATAGAGGTAGTGCCGTTCTCTTTATCCTGCATAATAAATAAAAAAAGCGGGCAACGCCCACTTTAAAGTTAAAAAAAATAAACACATAATAATGTGCTGGATTAAACAATAACCGGCAAAATCAAAATACATACCGGCTCACCAACTGTGTCTTACATAAGATTCTCCGATCATCCTGAAAAAATAAGATGATCACAATTATGTAAAGCTTAAGTCTATAAATAATCTCTTATTGATATAACATAATTCAAAGAGAATATTTACTGGAGCGGACAACGGGGGTCGAACCCGCGACACCAAGCTTGGGAAGCTTGTACTCTACCAACTGAGCTATGTCCGCTTTCCATAACCTGATCAATATACAATTAATATTGATCTTGTCAAGAAAAGTTGTCCAGCTCAGTCAGCGAGTCAGGTTCTTAAGAATAAAGAAATGATTTACAAAATGGATCGTACAGCGGTGGTGGCAAGTTCCAGAACTTTGGCTGGGGCCACGCCCATGGCAATTATAACGACCATCAGAAAAACACTAACCAGCTTGGTCATCGGATCAACCGATACTGAGGGACGCTCATCAGGATCATTACAAAATGCAATACGGACAACAGATAAATAATAGTAAATGGCGATTGCCGTGTTAAGGGCTGCCAGGATAACCAAAGTTAAATGCCCAGCTTTATAAGCTCCTGTCAAGAGCATGAATTTACCCATGAATCCGACAAAAGGAGGAATTCCCGCCAAGGCAAACATGCCTACACCCAAAGTCAGGGCAAGCAATGGAGCTCTTTGATGAAGACCGCTGAGATCATCAATAGAGACATTTTCTCCATTTTTCGAAACCTTGCAAATCACCAGGAAACAGGCAAGATTCATGACAAGATAACCAGCAATATAATATATTGATGTGGCAAAGCCCGAATCTTTCAATGTAAGAAGACCAAGCAGAACATATCCGGCATGTGAAATACCGGAAAAGCCGAGCATTCTCTTGACATCAGTCTGAACAAGAGCTGACAAATTACCATAAAACATGGAACAAAGTGCAAGAACAATCAACAGATTGACCAGTGCGTCACCACCAGTGGGACCAACCATGACCACGAGACGAATCAAAATCGCAACGGCACCCAGTTTAGGCACGGAAGCAATAAAAGCCGTTGTCGAATTTGCAGCTCCCTCATAGACATCCGGCACCCAGAAGTGAAAAGGAAAGACGGCAAGTTTATAAAAGAATCCAAACATAAACAAAGCAATACCGAGTATTGCCGCAGGACTTGAAGCTGAAAGTTCAATTATTTTCGGCACAACAACCTCAAGATGAGTCGATCCTGTTAATCCAAAAAGATAACTCATGCCGTACAGCATGGCACCGGTTGCTATAATACCAAAGAGGATATACTTAATCGCCGCCTCCATCTGAAACCGAATGCCACCAGTGTCATCACGCATAGGCACCATCAGGTATAACGAATAAGATGAAAGTTCGAGAGCGACAAACATGGTGATCAGTTCAACACTGCTGACCAGCAGCATCAGCCCCATACAACTTAAGGTCAAAAAAAGGTAATACTCAGGACGCATTCTTGCACTGATCCCTTTCATTTCACCGTCAAAAATGACGACGCAAGTCATACCAACGGCAATCAACACCTTAAATAGCTGGGAAAACAGATCAATGCGATATGCGCCCATGAAGAGACTACCTTCCTGGAACAACGTTATGATACTCAGAACAAATCCGGCGAGTCCGAGTAGAATCGTGACATTTCTGGCTCCCTTACCATCTGACTCTCCGAGTGAAAGGAAAAAGAGTAGCAGACTGCCCAGTAATAGTACTAATTCAGGTGCAAATAACATTTTTTATCCCTACGTGCTTATCTCAGTTTTAAAAAGGCGATTACGGAACCATTGCTATGGCAATGGGTGCTGATTCGGCGACATGTTTCACCAAATTCACCTGTTCGATCAAGTGATCCACACTGGAATGCATTACATTCATAAAAGGTTCTGGAGCAAGCCCGATCCAAAACACAAACACAAGTAAAGGTGCGAGCGTGGCAATCTCGCGCATATTCAAATCAGCAAGATCGGGGCGTCCCGGACCCTTAAAAAGGACATATTGAAGAAGCCTGAACATATAGGCGGCGGCAAGAATTGCACCGGGAATAGCCATTCCGGCGATAATCTTGTTATGACTGAAAGCACCCGCTAGAATCAAAAACTCACCAACAAAACTGTTGGTTGCCGGGAAGGCAAGTGATGACAGTGAAAAAATCGTCAGAAAAGTCACAAAAATTGGTAAATTCTTTGCAATTCCAGAATGATCTGAGATCTCACGACTATGTGTCCTTTCATACAGCATACCAATGCAGAGGAACAAGGCCCCTGTGGTTACGCCATGGTTAATCATCTGCAGAATAGCGCCTTCAATGCCGTTTTTATTTAAAACGAAAATTCCAAGTGTGACAAACCCCATATGTCCAACACTGGAGTATGCAACAAGTTTCTTCATATCGGACTGAGCCAAAGCGGTCAAGCCACCGTATATAATACCGGCAATCGAAAGAAAAAGAAGATAAGGACCTATTACATGTGTTGCCTCAGGTGTTATGGGCAGACAAAACCGTAAAAATCCGTAAGTTCCCATTTTCAGAAGCACACTGGCCAGGACCACACTACCTGCGGTTGGCGCTTCAACATGAGCGGCCGGCAACCAGGTATGAACGGGAAACATGGGAACCTTAATGGCAAAGGCCAGGCAAAAGGCCAGAAATACCCAGATCTGAAAGGTAAGAGAATAATCCTGTCCCATCATCTGCGGAATGCTGAAAGAGTAATCATTATGTAAATAAAGAGCGATGATGGCAACAAGAAGCATCACTGAACCTGCCAGGGTGTAAAGAAAGAACTTGATGGAGGCATAGGTCTTTCTCGGGCCACCCCAGACGGCAATGAGGAGATACATCGGGATAAGCATAGCTTCCCAGAGGATATAAAAAAGAGCAAAATCAAGGGCTACGAAGACGCCGATCATGGCGGTTTCCATGATCAGCAGAGAAATCATGAATTCCTTAACCCTTTTTTGAATATATGTCCAGGATCCCAGAACACAAAGCGGCATGATAAAAGTCGTCAGAAGAACAAGCAAAAGACTGATTCCATCAATCCCAAGGGTATAATTGATGTTCAAGGATGGAATCCATTCTTTATGTTCACCGAACTGGTAAAGAGCAGTATTCGGATCAAATCCTGTATATAATGGAAATGAAAGGACGGCTGTGGCCAAAGTGACAAGAAGCGACCACATCCTGGCCAAACCTTCTCCCGGCAGAAAGAGCAAAATAAGCGCTCCGACCAGGGGAAGGAATATCAGGCAACTCAGCAGGGGAAACCCTTCATTCATGATAAGAAAATCCATTACCTATAACCTCTAAAAATTCTTATATATTCCGTTTAAAAAAAGTTTATCTCTTCAATTAGTGTCAACAATGTACCGTGCTTGAACTCGTTCTGCTGCTCAGCAACCATGATTTAGACAAAGGCAAGGGCAAAAATGGCCGCAGCTGCTATTGTTGCCGCAAAAAAGATATTATATTGCAGCTGTCCGCTTTGCAGCCTGCGAACCGATCCACCAATTAAGCGTACGGTCCTGGCAATTCCATCTACAACCGTATCAATAACATTCCAGTCAAACCAACCGCTGAACTTCGCTGTCAGCATTAATCCGGCTATACCAACTGTTTTGTAGACACAACCCCATGCCGTATCAATTGCCTGAATCGGCTTCCTGACCAACCACATGAAGACCTTACCACCCTTCCGATAAAACCAGTCAAGATCAATACTGATAACTGGTTCGGGAGCAAGTTTTTTGAGTAGCAGGAAAAAACCAAAAGCCGTGAAAAGGAGAATCTGTAAAGTCTCGGACAAGTGATAGCCGTTATATGGATGATAGTGATTAGCATAGGGCAGCTTATCATAAAGGAAAGGCAGATAGCAGCCAATGAAAACACACAGAAAGGCAGCCGCAAACATGGCAGCCTGCATGTTCCATGGTGGATCCTGGGCTTTCTCCCATGTCTCTTCACTACAGTTATTCTTACCAAACCAGATAAAATAAGGAACTTTCAGACCTGTATGGAGAAAGGTACCGGCTGAGGCCAGAGTGAGACCAAAACCGGCCCACAAGATATGCTCGTGAAAACCAGCCGCGATAATCATGGATTTACTGACAAAACCGCTGAACAGAGGAAAAGCCGAAATCGAAAGCCCCCCGATCATGGTAAAGATAAAGGTTCTCGGCATCTTCTTATAAAGACCGCCAAGATCGGAAAACTTTGACTTGCCGGTCATGTATAACACAGATCCACAACCCATAAAGAGCAGACCTTTATAAAGGATATGTGCAAAAGCATGGGCACAGGCGCCGTTAATTGCCATTTCGGTACCAATACCGACACCCGCAACCATATAGCCGACCTGGCTGATGATATGCCAGGCAAGAAGCCGTCGGCAATCATTTTCAAGCACGGCGTAGACAACACCGTAAAGAGCCATACAAACACCGAGAGGAATGAGAATTTCAAACCCGGCGCATGACCGTGCCAATGCATATATTGCGGTTTTTGTCGTAAAAGCGCACATGAATATCGCTCCACCCACAGAAGCCTCACCGTAAGCATCAGGCAGCCAGGAATGAAGAGGAGGTACTGCGGCGTTCAGGATAAATCCGATCATGATCATCCATATAGCCAAGGTCGGATGAAGAACATCGAGTTGTACAAAAGAAAGATCACCTCCGGTTTCCATATATCGCAAAATAAAACCGGCCAGAAGCACAAGCCCACCCGCTGTATGAACTAGCAGGTAGCGGTAGCCCACAGCAAGAGATTGCGGGCGTCTGCGAAACCAGATCAGAAAGACCGAAGCAAATGCCATTAACTCCCAGAAAACGAAGAGTGTGAGAAAATCGCCGCAATAAATAACCCCTAAAGAACCGGCAACATAAAGCCACGCGGCCATATGATCAACAGCTCGTTCTTCATGCAGACCATACAGTGTCCCGACAATACACATCAGGGACATAATAAAGCCAAAAATCTGACTTAAAGAATCTACCCGGCCAAAAGTCAACTGCCAATCAATAATATTGACAACGCCGTAAACTCCATGATTCAGGCCACATACTGTAAGAAATGATATTACAGGAACAAGCAACAAATATGGCTTCCTGGCACTTCCTTTAAACAGCGGCAGCAGTAACGCGCCGATGATCATGATAAAAGCAGGATGATTCCATATATTAGTCATCGTAATAATCCTCACGGGTCATGATTCCTAAATGACCAAACCATTTTGAACCTATAATAATAAGTGCACAGGCAAAAAAACCAAAAACAGACCAAAAGAAGGGAAATTTCTCCCAAGAAGTATGGGCATGGCTATTATCAACAAAAAATGATCCCCAAATCGCCACCACTACCAGCAGGACATAGCACCAGCGAATCGTCGCCTTGAGTCGATCCCGGAAAAAATCGATAAATGAGACTATCATCCAATCACCGCCTTGACAAAATTCATAAAGAAATCAGGGTAGATACCTATGACAACAGACACAAAAGCCGTAATACACAGTGGTATAACCATTGCCATTGAAGCCTCCTGAATCCCGGTATAAGGTTCGTCCTCAGGAGGTTTGCCAAAAAAAGCCTTAAAAGTAACCGGGGCAAAGTATCCGACATTGAGCAGGGTACTGGCCAGAAGGATTACAATAATTCCCAGTTCATGCGCCTGCAGTGTACCCATGAGCAATTGCCACTTCGTTATAAAACCAGCGACACCCGGCACACCGATCATACTGAGGGAGGCGATGGCAAAGGCCCCGAAGGTAAAAGGCATCTTCCTTCCCAGGCCGTGCATATCGGAAATATTCTTTTTATGCGTGGCAACATAAATAGCGCCGGCGCAAAAGAAGAGAGTAATCTTGGAAAAAGCATGGTTGGCAATATGAACCAGACCGCCACTGATACCGGCCGGTGTCAACAGAGCAACGCCAAGAATAATGTATGACAGCTGACTGACGGTGGAATAGGCCAGACGTGCTTTAAGATTATCCTTGGATAGAGCAATGACTGAAGCCATAATAATCGTGAATCCGACAAAATACGCTGTTGGGATGCCAAGATTCAAGGCACTCATTGTGTCGACGCCAAAAACATAAAGCATGGTGCGGGTAGTGCAGAAGACACCAACCTTAACAACAGCCACGGCATGCAGCAGAGCACTGACTGGTGTAGGTGCGACCATGGCGCCGGGCAGCCAGTGATGAACCGGCATAACGCCATTTTTGGCAAAACCGAAAAGACAGAAGATGTAAAGCATAGTGACTAGAGCGGAACTGACATCACCAGAAAAGATGCCGCTGTAAATATCGTGCGGAAAATCCAGGGTGCCGGTGAGTACATAAATCAAAATCATGGCCGGCAACAACAAGCCCTTGGCCGTGGTTGTCAGGTAAAGCATGTACTTCTTGGCGCCCTCAAAGCCCTCTTCATCTTCATGGTGGGCAACAAGTGGATATGTGGATACACTGACGATCTCATAGAAAAGATACATGGTAAAAAAGTTGTCGGAAAAGGCTACACCGATCGCGCCAAAGATAGCGATAGCAAAACAGGCATTAAAACGAGTCTGTGCATGTTCATGCAACCCCCTCATGTAACCCATTGAGTAAATCGATGCCCCGACCCAGAGACATGAAGCAATCAGGGCAAAAATCATGGAAAAGGCATCCGCCCTTAATGTAATCGTTACTCCGGGGACAATATTAAAAATATTATAGTAAAGTTGCGCGCCATCGAGAACCTGGCCGGTAAGGCTAATCACAATCGAAAAAGTAACAACCGCCGCGACGAGGGAACATGACTCTCTTACATTGGGATTTTTTCCAGTCAGCATGACAAAAATTGAGCCGACTAATGGAGCTAACAGGGCCAGCAGCAATCTGCTGCAGATGATTGTTTCCATGTCCATAAATCCTTGATAAATTCGTAAAAATACGTGCTACGCTAAAACTCAAGGTATAAGAATCAGAGCTTAGTAAAAAAGGGACATTCCCTTATACCTAGCCAGAGACCTTCTACTACGGGGATCAACCGCTTAATTCTTCAAGATTTTCAAGTTCAATCGACTTATAATCCCTGTAAATACAAACCAGAATACTCATGGCAATAGCAGCCTCGGCCGCGGCAATGGCCATAATAAATAGAGTCATGATCTGGCCGACGGTGGGATCAGGAGCAAGAAAATGGTTAAATGCCATGAAATTGATCGATGCCCCACACAAAACCAGCTCCGCCGCTATTAACATACCGATCAGGGTAGGCCTTCTTATCAGACCGCACACCCCAAAACCGAAAAGCATGGCCCCGATGACCAGATAGGTATTCAACTGTGCACTTAAATTCAACATTACTCCTTATCCCTCCCTGTCCTGGCCAATGCCAATGAGCCGAGAATGGCGACCAGCAGCACAACCGAAACAAGTTCAAAAACCATGCTGTAAGTAGTCAGCAGTGACATTCCCACATCTCTGACCGATCCGTCATTCAGCTTGACAGCAGGACTCATCCAGTCAGCCCTGAGAGCAGCAACAGCCAGCCCCCAGGCGACTGCAGAGCCGGCAATCAGACTCAAAACACCACTCAAACCACTCTTCTTTTTGACAAGCTTGGCTTCATCCGGCTCTGCAAGCATGATTCCAAAAGCAATGACGATTGCAATTGCGCCGACATAAATAAGCAACTGCATCATGGCAACAAACGGGCTGCCTAGATAATAGTACAATCCGGCAACGCCCATAAAACATGCCACCAGACCTGTCAAACAGCGTATGAGGCGCTTGGCGGCTGTTGCGATAACCGCCCCGCAAATGGTAACTGCAACTAAGCCCAGAAATACGAGCCCGGATAGCCCTTCCGGTGATAACAATGTTGGATTCATCAGCTTTTGTCCTTCAGTCTTTTCACAAGATCAAAGATAAAATCTTCCTTTCTGGTGCTGGCAAGATTATATTCATGGGAAAAATCAATAGCACCGGGCTTGCAACTTTCAACGCACTGACCACAGAGGCTGCATTTAGTAAAATCTAACTGGTATACCGTCAAAACCTTGCCTTTAACACCTTCCCGCTTTTCTCCCTTCACGGTAATACATCCGGATGGGCAAGCCCTTTGACACATGCCGCAGACGATGCACTTGGTTTCTCCTGTCTCAGCATCCCCGACAAGCTCGATATGACCGCGATAACGCGGGGTCATCACAAGGGATTCATGGGGATACTGGAGCGTGACAACGGGTTTGAAACATTCCTTTATGGTAATTCTCAAACCAATCGCAAGGCTCTTGGTGCCGCTAAAAAGTTCATTGAAATAACCAGCCATGTTACATCACCTTCAACAGCCCAGCTGTCAGAATCAGATTGACGAGTGAAATGGGGATCAGGTATTTCCAAGAAAGATTGAGCAGACCCCAGAGTGTTGTGCGTGGATAGGTCCAGCGTATCCAGACGAAGGTCCAGCACAGCGCATACAATTTAATCAAAAACCAGTGGATTCCGGGAAAGAGGCCAAACGGACATTGCCAGCCACCGAGAAACAGGATTGTGATCAGGCTGCAGCCAATAACAATATTGGCATATTCACCCATGAAAAACATTCCGAACCCCATGCCGGCATACTCCGTATGGAAACCGGCAATGAGCTCACTTTCAGCCTCGCCCAGATCAAAGGGAGCGCGGTTTGTTTCAGCCAGTGAACATGTAAAAAAAAGCAGAAAAGAGATCGGTCCCAAAAAATTCCCGGTCCAGGGCCAGATATACCATTTCAATATATTGGTCTGCTGCATGACGATTTCATTGAGATTCATGCTACCGCTGATCATGACAATGGTAATCACCGTAATCAGCATGGGAATCTCATAAGATACATTTTGAGATACGGCACGCGTTGCTGAGATCACGGCATATTTATTTCTCGAAGCCCAGCCGCCCAAGAGCAGAGCCATGATATTGACCGATGCAAAAGCAAAAATCATCAGCAAGCCGATATTAATATCCCTGGCAACAAGAGTCTCACTGAAGGGAATGGTGACAAAACTCATAATAGCCGGAACCATGGCCAGAACTGGAGCAATCATGAACAGCGGAACATCGACGCCCCTGGGAATCAAAATCTGCTTACTCATCAGCTTAGCGCCGTCAGCAAGGGGTTGCAACAGTCCATAGGGTCCTACTTCCTTGGGCCCGATACGACGCTGAATATGACCGGCCCCTTTTCGTTCCACCCAGACCAGATAGGCGGCATTCAAGGCGGCAAAAGCGATAATGGCGACTAGATATATTACCAGTCTGATTACTTCATTCATAATTCACTTACTCCTTACCGGTCAATCTCAGGAATTACCAGATCCAGGCTGCCCATCAATGCCAATGCATCGGCCAGCAGCATTCCTTCGCTTGCCTCTTCAAAAAGACTGAGATTGGAGAAGGTTGGCGATCGCAGTTTCATACGGTACGGTTTATTCGTCTTGTTACTGACTACCCGAATACTAAAAGTCCCGCGAGCCGCCTCTACGGCATGATAATAATCGCCAATGGGAGGCTTAATCAGCTTCGGCACCTTTTTGGCCTTAACCGGCCCATCAGGTAATTTATCCAGAGCCTGCTCAATGATCCGCATACTCTGTTCCATCTCGTCCATACGCACCATATAACGCGCCATGCAATCACCCTCATGATAAACCGGGATATCAAAATCAAATTCCGGATACACGCTATAGGGTTCATTTTTGCGAATATCAAATTGAATCCCGGAACCGCGCAGAACAGGGCCGGTGGCCCCGTATTTCCGACACATCTCTGCCGAGATGGGCCCAACACCTTTAAGACGTGTCATTAAAATGATGTTGTAGGTGACCAGATCATGATACATGGGGATACGGGAACGCAGCCTTTTGATAAAAGCCCTGGCTCCATCGACAAAATTTTCATCAATATCATTATAAAGGCCGCCAAAACGGAAATAACTATATGTCAGGCGTGAACCGGTTACGGTTTCGAGCAGATCAAGAATCTGTTCACGATCATCAAAGGCATAAAGCAAAGGAGAGAAACCGCCAAGATCCAGAACAAAGGCACCCCACCAGAGGAGATGACTCTGAATCCGGTTCAGTTCAACCGTTATGACCCGCAGATACTCGGCCCGTTCCGGGACCTCAATGCCCATGGCACGCTCAACCAGTGCCACATAGCCATGATTAAAAGACATGGCCGACAGATAATCCATCCGGCCCACATTGGCCATAAACTGAGCCCAGGTCCGGTTTTCACCCATTTTTTCATGCATACGGTGAATATAGCCCAGAACCGGCTCCGCCTTGACAATGTACTCTCCATCCATGGTCAATTTGACACGCAGAACACCATGAGTTGCCGGATGCTGCGGCCCAAGATTCAGTTCGAATGTTTCATGAAGCTGACTTTCAGCGAGCAGTGTCATGGCTTATAATCCTTTCTTAATGGATGGAAATCAGCATCCTCGGGAAGAAGTAACCGCTCAAGTTGCGGATGACCGGTAAAATTAATTCCCAGCAGATCCCATGTTTCGCGCTCATGCCAGTTGGCGCCGCCAAAAACATTGGATATAGTCGGGAAATCAGGCTGGGCCCGGTCAGCCCTGGCCCTGATTACCACCCGGAAAAGCTCACCGCCGGTGTATGAATAGTCATACACGGCTTCCATCTGCTTTTCCGCCAGCCAGTCCACACCGGTGACGGCCTCCAGTGTCATGCCCTCACTATCCAAAATCTCAGCGGCACGGACAACCTGATCAGGATTCAGTTGAACATCAACATGGGCGCCCCGCTCGTCATAAGGAGTTTCCACGAGACCATTCAACCGGGGTTTCGGTTTTTCCTTCTCTTTTTTCTTCGGTTTGGCCTCCGCCTGCTCTTCAGGGACGGCTTCCACCTCAGGCGTCTCTTCCACGGGCTCCGGTTCCGGCATACCCTCGGCAGCCAGAGCAGCCAACTCTTTTTTTATTTTTGCTTGATCCATAATCTATCGAGGCTCCACTCTTGGCCATCTTCTCCAACCGCTGACCTTTTCCTCAAGTTCAATAATCCCTTCAATAAGGGCCTCGGGACGGGGGGGACATCCGGGAATATAGACATCAACAGGCAAAAAAGTATCGGCTCCTTCAATGATACCGTATTGACCGTCGAACTTGAATGGGCCTCCGGAAATGGCGCAGTTCCCCATGGCAATAACCCATTTCGGCTCGGGCATCTGGTCATAAAGGGTTTTGACAGCCGGATACATTTTTTTATTGATGGTCCCGGCGACAATCATGACGTCACACTGCCGGGGTGAAGGTCTGAAGACTTCAGCTCCGAAACGGGCCAGATCGAACCTGGCTGCACCTGCTGCCATCATTTCAATGGCGCAACAGGCAAGACCGAAGGTCATGGGCCAGAGCGAATTCGCCCTGCCAATGGCTAGAACCTTATCGAGTTGAGCAAACTGAACTATTGACGACGGTAAACTTTCCGATCCCACTTGAACACTCCCTTTTTCCAGGCATAGATGATAGCCAGAGACAAAATTCCAACAAATATAACAACTTCAACAAAATCACGAATCACGAATGAAGGATCATTGTAAGCCATGGCCACCGGAAACAGAAAGAGGACGTCAACATCAAAGGCCAGAAACATCAAGGCATAGAGAAAATAGACAACCCCAAACCTGATCCAGGCGTCACCGATGGGCTCCATGCCGCACTCAATGAACTGATCGGTTTTGTTGGCAATATTTCTTGTTCTACAGGGAGCTAGTAAAAAGGCGAGAATGAACGGTCCCAAGGCAAAACCAAGACCGCCAAGAAAAAAGGCAAAAAGATATAGTAAATCCAAGAGAGGTTGCTGTTCCACGATTCAAACTCCTTTGGTTTATGAGGACAGGTATTTGTTCTCATATTGGTGACGGAAATTAGTCGAATCACTTTCCTGTGTCAAGCAAAAAAATGAATAGCCATTCAGGAGCAGCCAAAAAAGGTAAAAATATTGCTGAGATAACGCCTCGAACATAAGATCTTTTCTCTTCCGCCTAACCAGCTGAACTGAAATTAAATCAAGTTATTTACAGTTTGTACCCTATGCCAGTCTATCCAGCAGCCTGACATGAATATTGTCAAAACCACCATTTGACATGACAACAATCACATCATCCTGCCTGGCGGTTTCCGCCAGATACTCAAGAATATCATCCGTGTTATCAAAAAACCGGGCAGATACGCCTCTGCTGCGCAAGTCCAGAACAAGCTGCCGAGCGGAAAAAAGCTCGTTTTCCGGCAGGTCAGGCAGCCGCTCAGGTTCCTTGACCAGGACCTCGGCAGCTGCGTCAAACACTTTGACATAATTTTTTTGAAAAATCTTTCTGCGGCTCGAATTGGTGCGTGGTTCAAAAACCGCGACCAAACGCCTGCCCGCATAGGCTGCGGCCAAGGCTCCCAGCGTCTCACGCACTGCTGTCGGATGATGAGCAAAATCATCAATCACGGTGATGCCGCCGACAACACCCCGGACCTCCTGCCGCCGCCGCACCCCCTTAAAGCGCTGTAACTCTGCGGCAATAACCCCGGGGTCAACACCCAACCGATCCATTACCGCAATCACAGCCAGGCTGTTCAGACAATTATGCAACCCCGGCATGATGCTGTTCATTTTGCCGTAAAAATGGCCGTTTCTTTTCACCGAAAAAGAAGTATTTTCCGCACCAATCTCAATATCAACCAGGGACCAGTCATAGTCCGGTTGCCGCCCGTAACTCCGCACTTCACAGCCGGCAACGTCAACAATCTCCCGCACCACCGGATCATCATAGCAGGCAACAATACAGCCATCGGCGGGCATGATGGCGACCAGACGCTGAAAGGATTGTTTGACGGCGGCAAGATCAGCGTAAATATCGGCGTGATCAAATTCGATACTGGTGATGATGACAATATTGGGCCGGTAATGGAGAAATTTCGGCCCTTTGTCAAAAAAAGCCGTATCATATTCATCACCTTCAACAACAAAACAGTCGCCGGAACCAATTTTATAATTACTACCAAATGCCTGAACCAGACCTCCGATCATAAAACCCGGATCCCGGCCGGCGCCATGCAGCATAGTGGCAAGCAGCGACGCAGTCGTGGTCTTGCCATGGGTACCGGAGACCACCAACGATTTGTGAGAACCGATAAATTTTTCGGCCAGAGCCTGGGGAAAGGAAACAAAGGGAATATGGGAACCGGCCAAGGCCCGGGCCTCGGAATTTCTGGCGGTAATAACATTACCCACCACCACCAAATCGGGACGGGGTTCAAGGTTTTGCGGCCCATAACCAGATTGAACAGCGATTCCCATATCAGCCAGGAAATCACTCATGGGGGGATAAACATGCTGATCGGAACCGGTCACGTGATAGCCTGAGCTTTTCAGCATACCCGCCAATGCGCCCATGCCCGTACCGCAGACACCCATCAGATGAACATGATTTACATCTTCTGGAAAATAATTTAGAGAGGGGTCGAGAATTGCTTGCTGCCCCGGTTTTTCATGAACGGACGGCATCGCGAACGGAACGGTGAATCTCGCGGAAGGTTTCAGCAAATTTCGCCGGCGACAAACTGCGCACCTCGATAAATTTCACCACAACCTCCTTTGATACTTTCAGAATCGCTTCTTCGGTCACAGCCTTTTCCCGGGGCTGAACATTCCCTGCATTTTTTTGTGAAGCAGACATGACATTCACCCAAAATTTCTCTCAAAACAAAAAAAGCCTCTGCTGGAGAAGAAGGCCAATTCTTATTTACCGGCAGAGGCTATCTTTAATATAAGGAAAAACCGAACAGGCCCTCCCCGAAAAAAGATCATCTTACAAAATGGTGGAGGTAAGCGGGATCGAACCGCTGACCTCTTGAATGCCATTCAAGCGCTCTCCCAGCTGAGCTATACCCCCACGTCATTTTATTCGTGTTGAATTCGGCCAATTAAATACCATCGTTTCCTGGCTGTCAAGTATTTTTCTAACAGTTCGCCAAGGACTAAAATCCTTGAAAAAACTCCGTGCTGTAAAAGGTTACCAGTGTACTCCAAGGGCACTTCCCTGGGCGCCCCATATGGGCCTATAGAGGCCTCCTTAAAAAACAGGGCTAAGCTTCGACTCCGGGCAGATAGATGATGACACCGCTTCAAATAGCTATCCGAGCCGTCCTGATCGTGTACTCCAAGGACATTTCCGTTGGGCACACAGATGGGGTGCTGCTAACTTTTACGTGTTTTTCAAAAGGTTTATCATCTTGACCTGTTCCAGCCATTTTCCTTGCTAATATTTTTTTTGTTTGCTAAATTTAATTGTTTCTTCTCTAATCAAATTCGGAGATAATTTATTTTTATATTTTTCATTTCCGATATACTTAGTAAACAATAACTTTTTGAGTGAATCTTATGTTTTCCCCTTTTTCCAAACTTTTTGGCTGGCTTTCAAATGATTTGGCCATTGACCTGGGAACGGCCAATACCCTGGTCTATGTCAAGGGCAAGGGTATTGTCCTGCGCGAACCTTCCGTCGTCGCTGTCCGCAAGGATGTCCGCGCCAACAAAGTGCTTGCCGTGGGCAAGGAAGCTAAAATGATGCTCGGCCGGACACCGGGCAACATTGTCGCCATTCGTCCCATCAAGGATGGGGTTATCGCTGATTTTGAAGTAACGGAGGCAATGCTGAGTTATTTCATCAAAAAAGTGCATAACCGCCGTACTCTGGTTCATCCCAGAATTATTGTCAGCGTCCCCTCCGGAATCACCCAGGTTGAAAAAAGAGCGGTGCGCGAATCCGCCGAGTCGGCCGGAGCCCGGGAAGTATATTTGATTGAGGAACCAATGGCAGCGGCCATTGGCGCCGGCCTTCCCATTACGGAACCTATGGCCAGCATGATTGTCGATATTGGCGGCGGTACAACTGAAGTCGCCATCATCTCCCTTGCCGGTATTGTGTATGCCAAATCTGTCCGAGTTGCCGGAGACAGAATGGACGACTCCATCCTGCATTACATTAAAAGAAAACATAATCTGGCCATTGGCGAACATACCGCCGAGGTTATCAAAACCTCCATTGGCAATGTCATGCCGGAACAGCCGTATGACACTATGGATGTTAAGGGAAGGGATCTGGTTTCCGGCGTTCCCAAAACTTTAGCTATTGACTCTTCGGAGATTCAGAACGCCATAAGTGAACAGGTTGATTCCATTGTTGAGACAGTCAAAATTGCCCTTGAGTCAACACCGCCTGAATTATCCGCAGATATTGTCGATCAAGGTATCGTCCTGACCGGAGGAGGCGCTCTTCTCCGTAATATCGACCAGCGACTGAAGGACGAGACAGGATTACCGATAATTATTGCCGACGATCCCCTTTCCTCTGTTGTTCTTGGCTCGGGACAGGCCTTGGAAAATATTGATGTTTTACGGGAAGTGATGGTGGACTAAAAGAAGTGAAACATGGAATCTTACGTCCCGCCCCGCTTCTGGTGCCGCCGTGCAACTATTTTTCCTGCAAGAGTAAATGAAAAAAAATGTAAAAAAATCGAAAGGAGTCAAGTTTTTTTTACTTTCAGGGATCACGCTCGGGCTGATTCTCATTCTGATTTTTATTATTACTTCCTCAGGCAGACAAACATTTAACGCCCCCCAAAAAGCCGTATTTGATCTTGTTGGCAGAGGGCAGCAAATTGTCACCTCCGTCACAAGAAATTTGACGGATGTATTCACTTCTTATTCCAGCCTGCTGGATGTCCGGGAAGAAAACCAGAAGCTCCGGGAAGAACTCGCCAGATTCAAAACCGTTAATAATGAATATCTTGAGGCTGTCGCCACAAATGTTCGACTGGCCAATCTCCTGGAACTGAAAGAGTCTCTGCCGGCGCCAACCCTGACCGTGGAGATTGTCGGTCGTGACAAGACAATGTGGTTCCGAACTGTTTACATCAACCGGGGCGGCAGTGACGGCATTCGCCAGGGAATGCCGGTTGTTACCGTGGAAGGGGTTGTCGGCCAGATACTCAATGTCTCGCCCCACTTCTCCAAGGTTCTCCTGGCCAACGATCCGACCAGCGCTATTGATGTTCTCATCCAGAAAAACAGAACACACGGAATTATTAAAGGGATAGGAGCCGAAGGGTATCAACTGCATTACATCCTGAAAAAAAGTGCTATTGAAAAAAGCGATACCATCGTCACATCCGGACTTGATGGTGTCTTTCCCAAGGGTCTGCCGGTTGGAACCGTCTCATCGGTTGTTAAAAACCGTAGAGGCATGTTCCAGAAAATTTCAATCCAGCCTGCCGTGGACTTTGCCGAGCTGGAATATCTGATTGTTATTATGCGGGAAAATTCACTGGTAAAATAAAAATGTCCCTGTCCCGTTCATCCTAAGGACTCACTCAAACAATTTTTCCACGCCATCATGCTCATTGGCTGTTTTTTTACATTAGGTGTCTTTTTATTTATCCTGCAAACCACGGTTTTCCAGCTTTTCCCGCCGTGGCTTGGCAGGATGGATCCGCTTTTTGTCCTGCTCGTCTTCATCGCCTTTCACCTGAAGATCTTTCCCGGAGCTTTCCTTATTCTGCTTTTCGGGCTCATCATGGATATTTTTTTAGGTGTTTTTTCAGGGCTGTATCCCATCATTTTCCTGACCCTTTTCTGTTTTATTCAATGGCTGTCCAGACTTATCATCATTAACGAACCACCTCAGCAGATTTTCCTGGTCCTGATCAGCTTTATGTTCACAAATTTCATCAATTTTATTTTCATCAATTTACTTGTTCCTGAAAATCCGCCGAAATGGATCTGGGAAACCATCCTTGTTCAACTGTTCATGCTGGCTGTAATCACCGTTCCCCTTTTCAAAATGTATGAACTGATGCTGGCAAAACTCAGACATAAAAAAAGCTCTCGGGTTTTCTCCGGTAAAAAAAAGATAAACAGGTTTAAGGACTAGAAGGCTGAAGATAAAAGGCTGAAGGTAAAAGGGAAAAAATCGTCAATCCTTCCATCTTCAGCCTTTAACCTGAGCCCCTCGAATTTATTTTATGCGCCGATTTATCCAACTGATCTACAAATCAGACGAGGCGGAACTCGTCACCCTGAAGAAAAGAGTTGATATTGCCACGGCCGTTATTCTCTTTCTTGTTGCCGTTTTGGTTGCCAGACTCTGGTATCTGCAAATTCATAATGGTGCGAAATATCAACATCTTTCTGAAAATAACAGAATCCGGGTCCAAAAAATTGTGGCTCCGAGAGGGGACATTATTGACCGGAACGGCAAAATTATCGTCACCAACCGCCCATGTTTCAATATTGTCTGGATCAAAGAAGATGCTCCTGATCCGGATGTTGTTATAAAACGTTTAGCCGCTATCCTTGATGTCGATATTTCCGAACTTCTCGAGCGTATACGGGAATCAGCAGGACAACCCCGTTATGTTCCCATGCGACTTCGGGAAGACATCGACTGGAAAACTCTGGTCTATATTGAAAATCATGGACTTGATCTTCCGGGAATTCGTATTGAAGCCGTGCCGATCCGGGATTATCTCTATGGTAATTTTGCATCTCACGTCATCGGCTACCCGGGCCAGATCAGCAAAAAAGAACTTGAAAGCAAAAAGAGCGACGAATATCAGGGTGGTGATCAGATCGGCAAAATGGGTCTTGAAAAAATCTTCGAAAAAAACCTGCGGGGAGAACAGGGAAAACGATACGTTGAAGTCGATGTTCATGGCTTTGAACAAAAACAACTTCAAAATCAGGAACCCCTGCCCGGCAATGATCTCCAGCTGACCCTTGACCTTGATCTCCAGCTTGCAGCGGAAAAAGCGCTTGCTGGAAAGGCCGGCGCCATAGTGACCATGGATGTCAACAGCGGCGCAATCCTGACGCTGGCCAGTTCCCCCCCCCTGCAACTCAATCAATTTCTCGGTGGCATTTCAGTCAAAAACTGGAAAAAACACCTGGATGACCCACTTCATCCTCTCCTCAACAAGGCAATCCAGGGTCAATATCCTCCCGGTTCAACATATAAAATCGTCACCGCCCTGGCCGGACTCGGCGAAAAAGCCATATCCCCCCAGAGCATCTCATACTGCACGGGATCAATGACTCTGTACAGACGAAGATATGGATGCTGGAAACGGCGGGGGCATGGAGCTATCGACCTGAACCGAGCCCTGGCCGAATCCTGTGATGTCTACTTCTACCAGGTCGGACAAAAAGTAGGGGTTAACAAACTGGCCCAGTATGCCGGCAGTCTCGGTCTGGGGAAAAAAACCGGCATTACCCTGGAACATGAAAAAAGCGGCCTGACACCGACAAAACTCTGGAAAAAGAAAAATCGCAACGAATCATGGCAGGAGGGAGAAACCATGTCGGTTTCCATTGGCCAGGGATTCAACCTGGCAACCCCACTGCAGATCTGCAACATGACAGCAACGATTGCCAATGGCGGCACTCGATACAGACCCATGCTTATCAAAGCAATTCTTGACCCTGAAGGAAAAATTATTGAACAATTTGAACCAATTATTGACGGCAAGGCTCTGGGAACGAAAAAATCTCTTGCTCTCATCAGAAAGGGATTAGTTGACGCAGTCAACAGCAAGCACGGGACCGGAGGTCGGGCAAAACTTGAAGGAATCACGGTAGCAGGCAAAACCGGAACCTCTCAGGTGGTACGACTTGCTCAATATCGCAGTGTGCCGGAAGACCAGGTTCCTTACAAGTACAGGGACCATGCCTGGTTCACCTGCTTTGCCCCGGCTGAAAAACCTGAAATCGCCATCGCCGTGCTGATGGAACATAGTGGACACGGTGGTTCCGCAGCCGCTCCCCTTGCCAAACAAGTCCTTGAACAATATTTTAATATAAAACCGGATGCATCAGAGTAAGATGGCTGATGGCTGACAAAGAATACGTTTATGCAGAAAAAATCAAATTATAAACCGGGAGAAGGAACATGATCCGCTTTGATCGACGACTTCTGATAAATTTTGACTGGGGGCTTTTATTTTTGGTCCTTGTCATCGGCCTCATGTGCCTGGCTAATCTCTACAGTGCAATCTACCCCAATACTTCCCACTCCACTCCGGTTTACCTGAAACAACTCTATTATTATCTGATGGGCTTTATGCTTATCCTTGCCATTATCAGTGTTGATTACAAAATTTTCCTCCGATTGAACTACAAAATCTATGCAGCTGTTATTTTTCTGCTGCTCTTTGCTCTTTTTTTCGGTTCAAGCCAGGCTGGCACCCAGCGCTGGATTAACCTTGGATTTTTCAATCTGCAGCCATCCGAACCAGCCAAGCTCATGCTGGTAATCACTCTGGCCAGCTACTACTCCAGCAAAGATCCGGACAAAGGTTTTACCCTGAAAGAACTTATTGCCCCGATTCTCCTGACTGCAGTGCCGTTTCTCCTCATTCTCAAACAGCCGGATCTCGGCACTGCCCTGATGCTCGGTTTTATCTTTGTTTCCATGACTCTGTTCGTCAAGCTCAAATGGCAAACTCTCCTGACCCTGCTTGCGATATGCGCATCAGCGATCCCCCTTGGCTGGTATTTTTTTCTTAAACCTTACCAACGGCAACGAATCGAAACCTTTTTAAATCCGGAAAGCGACCCCCTGAATACCGGTTACCATATCATGCAGTCTAAAATCGCCGTGGGCAGCGGCAGCGCCTTTGGCAAAGGATATCTCCACGGCACCCAGGGCTATCTCGATTTTCTACCGGAACGACACACTGACTTCGCGTTTTCCGTCTGGGCTGAGGAATGGGGCTTTGCCGGTTCGCTGTTCCTTCTTGCCTGCTATTTTGCCATGATGCTCTGGGGAATCAATATTGCCGACTCATCCCGGGACAAATTCGGCACCCTGCTGGTCATCGGCATTATCTCACTGATTTTCTGGCAGGCCTTTATCAATCTGGCCATGGTCATGGGGCTGATGCCGGTAGTGGGCATGCCTCTACCGTTATTCAGCTACGGCGGCTCATCCCTCCTGACTACCATGGCCGGCATCGGCATCCTGCTGAGTATACGAATGCGGCGCTATCAAAAGCCATCATAAAACCAGTCGGCTGCGCTGAAGACTTTGAGACTGAAGATGTTGAGGCTGGAAAAGGAACGGCTTTATTCTTCTGAAACATTCCTGCCGACTTTGTCGGATGAGCGTTTCTCCAAGACAGGGGCTTCTCTTTGCTTGATTAAACCTTCATAATTCTCAACATAGATCTCCGCCAGGGTCAGAAAACCCACGGCAATCAGCGGCCCGTAAATAATGCCAAGAAAGCCGAAAACACTCAGTCCGCCAAGAATCGACAGAAAAACCAGCAGAGTAGGCATCTTGACCTGCTCCCCCACCATCTTCGGTTTGAGAAGATATTCAATGGAAAAAGAGAGAAGTATATAAAAAATAACCATGATAACGCCGCCGACGACATTGCCCTGAATAAACAAAATCAAGGCGGCCGGCAGCAGCACCAGACCAATACCGAAAATGGGGAGAAAGGCCAGGATGCCCATGACGCCACCCCATAAAATAGGGGAGCCCAGATTGAAAAAAATAAAAGCCAGGGAGCCGAGAACTCCCTGAATCAAACCGCAGACACCGTTACCCACCAATATTGCTTTGGAAATTTTCTCAAACTTATCAATTAACTGCAGATCCTGCTCATCAGGAAGAGGAGAGATACGGACAAAATAATCCAACATTTTTTTCCGATCAATAAGGAGAAAAAAGATGATGAGAATCATCATGAGAAAATTAAAAACCGAATTCAAAATATTGGCGGCCCAGGAACTTGCCTGATTGTAGATAAAACGGCCCGAGAATGTGACGAAATCAGAGAGCAGCCGGCTGAACTGATCGAATTCAAACTGAAACTGAATGCCGAATCCGGCCAGAAACGTTTCTATCCGGGCCAAAATTGTGCTCCCCTCGATAAACTCCCTCACCTTCAGGGCCAGGTTTGTTTCCCTGGTGAACTGAAACAAGGCAAATGCCTCGCTTGACAGGGCAGCGACAAAAAAGGTCAGCGGAATAAAAATAATGACGGCGATCAGGAGACAGGTGAGCAGCGAGGAAAGCCCGGGTGACAATTTTCTGCTGAAATACCGGTAAATCGGTTCAAAGATCGTGGTCAACAGATAGGAAAGAACGAGGATGGAAAGAAAGGGCCACAACAAACGGCCAAGCAGCAGGGTAGCAAGCAGAAAAAGAAAAATGAAATAAGCGATAACCATTGAACCGGGGTAACGATCGCGCATTTTTTCCTGCTTCCTTGAAGACAATTTAAATGGTAAAAACATTTTACCAAGGAAGTCTTAACTAAAACAATCATTGACTGGAAAGTCAAGCAGATACAAATTTGCAGGAAAGTGACCGAAATAAATTGTTTCAATAGAAGAACTAATCAGCTATAATTTCGAGTTTATAATTTTTCGTATATTGGGGTCGATCTTGAGGTCAACCTGTAAAAGACCTTGAGTTTTTTTTATCACTTACAAAAAAATTACTCAATTCAGCTATTAACAAAAACAGTTTTCCGGCGGGAATAAAAATGATTATGGATGTCAGGGTCGAAAAGGCGGCTAAAAATGAACTCAAACCGAAACCGGACGAAAAAAGTCTGGGGTTTGGTGCTTTTTTTACTGATCATATGTTTGTCATGTCATATGGCAATGGCAGCTGGAATGATCCTGTTATTAAAAAATATCAAAATTTTTCCCTTGATCCGGCCGCCATGGTCCTGCATTACGGTCAGGCTATTTTTGAAGGTCTCAAGGCCTATCGCGGCAAGGACAATCAAATTTACATGTTTCGGCCCAAGGACAACCTGGCCCGGATGAACAAATCCGCAAAAAGAATGTGCATGCCGGAAATTGATGTTGATGAGGTCTTTGAGGCATTGAAAACCCTGATTCGCCTTGAACAGGCCTGGGTGCCGACTCAGCAGGGCGCAACCCTGTACATCCGTCCCACCATGATTGCCACCGAGGCCGGCCTTGGCGTCCGCCCGGCAAACCAGTACCTCTTTTTTATCATCATGTGTCCGGTTGGCGCCTATTATCCGGAAGGATTCAATCCGGTGAAAATTTTCGTCACGGAAAAATATGTCCGCGCCGTGCCCGGCGGAGTCGGACATGTCAAGACCGCTGGCAATTATGCCGCCAGTATCATGGCGGCGGTGGAGGCCCAGGAGGCCGGATACACCCAGGTGCTGTGGCTTGACGCTGTTAAGCGGAAATATATTGAAGAAGTCGGCACCATGAACATTTTCTTTGTCATTGGAGACGAGATTATCACCCCCCCCATTTCAGGCAGTATTCTGCCAGGCATCACCAGGGATTCCGTTCTGCGTCTAACCCGGGACTGGGGCCTGAATGTGATGGAGCGACGAATCAGCATTGACGAAGTTTTTGAAGCCTCTCGCAATGGATCTCTACGTGAAGTTTTCGGTACCGGCACTGCCGCGGTCATCTCTCCTGTGGGTTCACTGAACTACAAGAAAGAAGTCTGTTCTGTGAACGGCGGAGAGACCGGTTCCCTGGCGCAGCGTCTTTTTGATGAAATTCAAAAAATTCAGTATGGCCATTGTCAAAGTCCCCACGACTGGGTTGTCAAACTGTAACGCTTTATTTATTTTGCTAAGCCGGCAAAAAAAAATCCCCCTTCTCTTGATTTTTCAAATAGCCATTCCTATATTTTCGCCCAACGAGGAAAATAAGTGCTTAATTTGAGTACTTAATTTCCTTAGTTTTCGTTGACAGAATAACAGGCCGGTAATTTCCACACCGACTGTTTTGAGTCGAAATACAAACGCATTTAACAAACAAAGATGGAGGCAGTAAATGAAAATTCGTCCTTTAAACGATCGAATTCTAGTTCAGAGGCTGGAAAGTGAAGAAACAACCGCCGGTGGCATTATCATTCCGGACAGCGCCAAAGAAAAACCGGCTGAAGGTAAAATTGTCGCTGTCGGCCCCGGAAAACTCAACGATAAAGGCGATCGGGTGACTCTGGATCTTCAGACTGGCGACCGGGTTCTGTTCAGTAAATATGGTGGCACTGATGTGAAATATGATGGTCAGGATTATCTGATTATGCGTGAAGATGACATTCTTTGCGTTATCGAAGGATAATCAAAAATTTAAAAACCCATAAAATCATACAGAAAACAACCGATTTAATTAAGGAGAAAAAATAAGATGGCAAAAGAACTTCTATTCGGCACAAAAGCCCGTGAAGAAATTTTAAACGGCGTAAACATCCTGGCCGACGCGGTCAAAGTGACCCTCGGACCCAAAGGCCGCAATGTTCTGCTGGAAAAATCTTTTGGCGCCCCCACCATCACCAAGGATGGTGTAAGCGTTGCTAAAGAAATTGAGCTTGAGAACAAATTCGAGAATATGGGCGCCCAGATGGTGAGAGAGGTTGCCTCCAAGACCAGTGATGTGGCCGGCGACGGAACCACCACTGCTACCCTGCTGGCCCAATCCATTTATCGGGAAGGATCCAAACTGGTTGCCGCCGGTCACAACCCCATGGATCTTAAACGTGGTATTGACAGGTCTGTTGAGGTCATTGTCAAGGAACTGGCCAACATTGCCAAACCCACCAAGGAGCAGAAGGAAATTGCCCAGGTCGGCACTATCTCTGCCAACAATGATACAACCATCGGTAACATCATTGCCGAGGCCATGGATAAAGTCGGGAAGGAAGGCGTGATCACGGTTGAAGAGGCCAAGAGCATGGACACGACCCTTGACGTGGTTGAGGGTATGCAGTTTGACCGCGGCTATCTTTCTCCCTACTTTGTTACTGATCCCGATAAGATGGAAATTAATGTTGAAGATCCCCTTATCCTCATTAATGAGAAAAAAATCAGCAACATGAAGGACATGCTGCCCATCCTCGAGCAGGTTGCTAAATTGAGCAAACCCTTGTTTATCATTGCCGAGGATGTTGACGGAGAGGCTCTGGCCACTCTGGTTGTCAACAAACTGCGCGGCACCTTGAACGTGGCAGCAGTTAAGGCCCCCGGTTTTGGCGACAGAAGAAAAGCCATGCTTGAGGATATCGCTGTCCTGACCGGCGGCCAGGTCATCACCGAGGATCTTGGCATTAAACTGGAAAACATCACGCTGGACGATCTTGGTACAGCCAGACGTATTGTTGTTGATAAGGACAATACTACCATTATTGACGGCGCCGGTGACAAAAATCAGCTTGCCGCTCGCGTGAAACAAATTCGGACACAGGCTGAGGAGTCAAGTTCTGATTACGACAAAGAGAAACTCCAGGAACGCCTTGCCAAACTGATCGGCGGTGTTGCGGTAATTAATGTCGGTGCAGCCACTGAGATGGAAATGAAAGAAAAAAAGGCCAGGGTCGAAGATGCTCTGAACGCCACCCGCGCCGCAGTTGAGGAGGGAATCGTTGCCGGCGGCGGTGTTGCCTATCTTCGTTGCCTGAAAGCTCTTGAATCCCTGGATCTCGGCCAGGAGCAAAATCTTGGCAAAGATATCATCATGCGTGCCCTTGAAGAGCCGGTGCGCCAGATTGCCAATAACGCAGGCTGTGAAGGTTCTGTGGTTGTTGAGCATGTCAAGAAACAGGAAGGATCAATAGGTTTCAATGCCGAAACCGAAACCTATGAAGACCTGATTGCAGCCGGTGTTCTTGATCCGGCCAAGGTGACGCGTTTTGCCCTGCAAAATGCGGCCAGTGTCGCCAGCCTGCTCTTGACTACCGAATGCATGATTGCCGACGCACCGAGCAAAGATGAAGGCGGCGCCATGGGCGCTATGCCTCCTGGCGGAATGGGCGGTATGGGCGGCATGGGAGGAATGGGCGGCATGATGTAAAATTGTCCCCCTACTCTGTTTTAAAATGCAAAAAACAAAAGGAGCCTTTTCATAAGAAAAGGCTCCTTTTTATTAAAAACCACTTTTTCTCCAGTCCCATGGAGGATGAAGTGTGAAGTTCCCAAGAATTTTATATTGACAATTCAATCAAAATTGTCCATATAAAGGTCTCTTTTTATAGATGGCGATGTAGCTCAGATGGTTAGAGCACACGGCTCATATCCGTGGTGTCCGGGGTTCAATTCCCTGCATCGCCACCA
>JAOZOY010000023.1:14472-39138 GCA_029933005.1 Deltaproteobacteria bacterium | reverse complement strand
CGTTGTTCTCATTGTTTTCATTTTTCTCGGCTCCTGGCGGCCTACTGTTATTGCCGCAGTTGCCATTCCCGTTTCTTTGATCGGCTCCTTCGGGGCCATGCAGATTGCCGATTTTTCCATTAATTTTCTCACTCTGTTCGGTCTCATCCTGGCCATTGGTATTGTGGTTGACGATGTTATTCTGGTGGTGGAAAATGTCGAACGGATCATGGAGGAGAAACCTGAACTGACTGTTCCTCAAGTGGTGAAAGAGACCATGCTTGAGCTCATTGGACCCATTATTGCCACCACCCTTGTCCTGGTGGCGGTTTTTGTGCCGGTATCCATGATGCCCGGACTGACCGGTGCCATTTACCGCCAGTTTGCCCTGACCATCAGTTTTGCCGTCATGATCTCCTCGCTCAATGCCATGACCCTGTCCCCGGCCCTTGCCGCCATTATTATCAAGCGTCGGCCGGAAGGTCAGAAAAAGTTTATCTTTTTTCGTAAATTTGACCGGATGTTTGACTGGATCACCGAAGGCTACACCTCCATCGTTCGCCTGCTGATCAAGCTGCGCTGGCCGGTTGTCTGCGTTTTTTTCGGTCTGTTGGTGGCCACTTGGTACATCTTCAAGATCACCCCCAGCGGCTTTGTTCCTGAAGAGGATAAGGGCGCCTTTCTGGTTATGTTGAATCTGAACCCGGGAACCGCTATTGAAAGAACCGTGGATGTGCGAGGGGAGGTTGAGAAGCAGATTCTTGAACTTCCCGGGGTGTCCGATTTGATTATGATCGACGGCTATAACATTCTCACCGGCACCCTGGACTCAAGCGCCGGGGTTGGCTTTGTCACCCTGAAGCACTGGAAAGAGAGAACGGCTCCTGAACTGACGGTTGAGGCAATTATCGGAGCTGTTAATAAAATCGGAACCACCATAGGCGACGCCAAGGTCGCCGCCTTTAACCTTCCCGGTATACCTGGGCTTGGCACTGTGGGCGGTTTTGATTTGCGTCTGCAGGATTATCTGGCCGGTGATATCAACACCTTTGTCGGCCATGCCACTAATCTCATTGCAGCGGCAAATAAAGATCCCCGTATCGGCATGGCCTACACCACCTATGCCCCGAATTATCCAATGCTGTCCCTTGATATTGACCGGAAGAAGGTCAGTGCTCTCGGGGTGGAGATGTCTGAGCTGTTTTCCACCATGCAGGTTTATCTTGGCTCCTATTATGTCAATGATTTTAGTAAGTTCGGCAAGGTGTTCCGCGTTTATCTTCAGGCAGATAAGGATTTCAGGAATTCCCCCCAGGATATTAACAAGCTCTTTGTCCGCAATACCAGGGGTGATATGGTGCCGTTAAGTGCTTTGGTTTCGGTAAATTTTATGACCGGGCCGCAGAACTTGGCCCATTATAACATGTATCGTTCCATACAAATAAATGGTGTGGCGGCCCCGGGCTACAGTTCCGGTCAGGCCATGGCTGCCATGGAGGAACTTGCCGAGCAGATCCTGCCAAAAGATGGGACATTCGGCCTTGACTGGTCGGGCATGTCTTATCAGGAGCGGCTGGCCGGCAATGCCCAGATTTTTGTCTTTGCCTTTGCCATTATTGTGGTCTATCTGGTACTCTGCGCCCAGTACGAGAGCTGGATTCTGCCCATCATGATTCTGGTTTCCGTACCCCTGGTTATGCTTGGCGCCCTGCTGGCCCAGAATTTTGCCGGCCTTGACAACAACCTCTTTGCCCAGATCGGCCTGGTGCTGCTTATCGGTTTATCCTGTAAGAATGCTATCTTGATCGTGGAATTTGCCAAGGAGCTGCGTGAACAGGGCCAATCCATTTTCGATGCGGCCCTTAATGCCGCCAAACTCCGCTTCCGGGCCATCATGATGACTATTCTCTCCTTTGTTTTCGGTGTCCTGCCCCTGGCCTTTGCCGCAGGAGCAGGAGCAATGACCATGAAATCCATCGGTACCGTGGTCCTCGGCGGTATGGTTGCCGCCTGCTTCATCTCCACCATGCTGGTGCCGGTGGTCTATGTGCTGCTTGAAACCATGCGGGAGAAATTTGTCGATATTGAAGAGGAGATACGGAACCGGGAGTCTCTATAAATGCCTCCCTTTTAAAATAATTCTTGTTTTTGAGAGCATACTGTAATGGATTTTTCAATGTCTTTCTATGCTTGCCGACAGGGCAATCTTCATCTACAAAAAAACAAAAAGACGGTTAAATATCCAACTGCGGATAGATGCCATAACAGGATATCTGAAATCATATGAAAAAATTGCCGGGAAATAAAACAAAACTTGTCTGCACCATTGGTCCTGCCTCTGATTCTTCCGAGATGATCGAGAAAATGATCGAAGCGGGAATGAACATTGCCCGTCTCAATTTTTCTCATGGTGATTTTGAAAGCCATGGCGAGGTGATTAAAAAAATCAGGGTGGCGGCGGAGAAAACCGGTAAACGGGTGGCCATCATGGCCGACCTGCCCGGGCCCAAGATGCGTATCGGCGACTTTGCCGAGGAACCTGTTACCCTTGATAACGGTACACGTTTTACCCTTACCGCGGAAGAGATCATTGGCAGCAGGGACCGTGTTTCCATGACCATGAAACAGCTGCCAGGAGTGGTTAAAAAAGATGATATTCTCTTCTTAAATGACGGTCTTATTCAGCTGCAGGTCGAAGAGGTCGATGGCTTGGAGATTCACTGCACTATTCTAGTCGGTGGGCATCTTTATTCGAGAAAGGGGTTGAATATACCCGGCATTGATCTGGGGACGAGTGCTTTTACCGCGCGTGATCGTGAATGCATGCGCTTTGCCCTGGAAAATGGTGTGGATGCGGTCGGTCAATCCTTTGTCAATAACGCCCAGGACATTACCGATGTTCGCGTCGCTGCGGATGAAATGGGATTTAACCCCTTTATTGTTGCCAAGATTGAGCGCGCAAGTGTCATGGATAACATTGACGAAATTCTGGCGGTCACGGACGGCATCATGGTGGCCAGAGGCGATCTGGGGGTGGAAATTCCTATTGAAAAAATTGCTGTGGCCCAGAAGTTTATCACTGCCCGGGCCAACTTGTTCGGCAGGCCGGTCATCACTGCAACCCAGATGCTCGAGTCCATGACCAGCAACCGTAGACCCACCCGGGCAGAGGCCACTGATGTGGCCAATGCCATCCTCGACGGCACCGACTGTGTCATGCTTTCCGAAGAATCGGCCATGGGCGATTATCCGCTGGAATCCGTGAAAATGCTGGCAAAGATTGCCGCTGCCACGGAACCGCACAGACGGCAGCGTCATTTTGAGTCCACCTTGAAACCACAGGTGAAAGATTATATTCCCAATGCCGTTGATCTCATTGCCGTGAGCATAGAAAATATTCTTGCAAAAATAGATTCACCGGCTGCCATTCTCTCCCCAAGCGCCAGCGGCTATACCCCAAGAAGCCTGACCCGCTTCAGATTGCCGGTGTGGATACTGGCGGTGAGTCCCAGTAGAAAAACCTGCCGTGAGCTGATGTTTTCCTACGGGGTATATTCGATTTTGGAAGAGGAGCATCCACATAACTGGACTGCCTATGCCCACGGCTATGCAGCAGACTATGGCCTTGAAGGAAACTGTATTATTCAGACTGAGGGCCCCTCACCAGACCATCCTGGGGCAAACCACAAGATGGAGATTATTGATCTTTAAAACGGGAAAATTAATTGAAAATTGTTACAGTACCAAATGCTTTTAAAGGATCTCTGACAGCCACAGAGACTGCAATCGCCATGGAAGCAGGTATTAGAAAAATTCTTCCCAACGCCGAAATGATTCAGGTCCCCGTTGCAGACGGGGAGATGGTAACGAAGATCTCTCTTAGAGAAATTTGGTCTGAATTAATTGCCTGAAAATGAGAGGTGTCACAATTTGAAAAGCACTTGACTTTGTCAGAGTGCTGTTGTAATTAATAAAAATTATTAATTTTATTAACTTTAAAAAAAGAGAATTGTATGAAACGGAACATTAAAATCCTAGTTGCAGGTCTGTTGGTCGTTTTGATGAGTCTTTCCGCCTATGCTGCGGATAAGGCGAATGCTGATAAAAAACCCATGGTACAGGATGCTGATTTAGTCACCATCGAGGCGACAGTTGAAAAAATTGATCGAGAGTCTCGTGTGGTGACCCTGAAAGGGAAAGAGGGAAAAAGCGTCACCTTCTCTCTTGATAAGGAGGCCGGAAAACTTGATCAGATCGATGTCGGTGACCTGGTGACCATTAACTACCTTGAGGCGGTGACTATTCAGGTATTCGGGCCCGACGAGGTTGAGCCCGGCGTATCTGCTGAGGATGTTGTTGTAAAGTCAGAGCCTGGAGAGAAACCGGCAGGTCTGGCTGCAGGTCAGGTAAGCGTTGTGGTCACTATTGAGGCTATTGATCTGGAAAAGGAGCGGGTGACCCTGAAAAGTAAGGATGGACAACTGAAGACAGTTAAACCTCGATATCCGGAAAACCTGAAAAAGGTCAAGATTGGTGACAGGGTCAAAATTACCTACACCCAGGCTGTCGGTTTCAGCGTGACCGAGAAACCGGCGGTCAAGTAGTAAGGATTTTAACATTATTCCGTAAAAATCCGTCAGCATTTCACAGGAAGGCGGTCAGGCTGTCCAGCCTTCTCGCCTCCCTGTGAGCGCCCCGCCCTCCTGTAAAAGATAGCACCATGCTGGCATAGATCGACATCGTGTCCGGCATAACTGGGCTGCCTATGCCGTAGCTAGAGCAGACTATGGTAGCTGTATCATCCAGACCAATGCCCCCCACTGGCCTATTTTGCAGCAAATCACAAGATGGAAATCATAGAGTTATGAAAAAGATATTGATCACTCCGAAAATTGACCGTTGTATAGGTTGCCACTCCTGCTCGCTGGCCTGTGCCCGCTTGGTACATAAGCGGATCTCTTGGGATACGGCCGGAATACGGATACACTCTTCCGGCGGCCTGACAACCGGTTTTACCGCCAACCACTGTCTGGCCTGCGATCCGGCGCCATGCGCCGAGGCCTGCCCAACCGATGCTTTTTCTCAGCGCAAGGGCGGGGGGGTCATTGTCAAGAAGACTCTATGCATCAACTGCGGCGACTGTGTTGCCGCCTGTCCGGTTGATGCCATTTTTCAGGACCTGTCCGGTGAGGTCTTTGTCTGCATCCATTGCGGTCGTTGTGTTGAATTTTGTCCCCACAACTGTCTTGAAATGAAGGAAGTTGAGAACATCCTGCAAGAGGAGGCAGTATCATGATCAGAGATCATTTCAGAGTTTTTGTGGTTAATCTTTCCGAAGGAAAGGGCAAGGTCGCAAAGCTGGACGGCCGCAACAGCGAAGTCGGCGGCAGTGGTCTGGCGGCCCTCCTTTTCAATAAATACGGGCATCCGGAAAAGCCCTGGGATGATCCGCAGCAGCCGCTCATCTTTGCCGTCGGTCCTCTGACCGGGTACTTTCCGCTGATGAGCAAAACGGTCTGCAGTTTTAAATCTCCTTATCATGATCAATACACGGAAAGTCATGCTGGAGGCCGTTCCGCTCTTTCCCTGTGCTTTTCCAATTTGGACGCTTTGGTGGTTGTCGGCAGATCAGACAGGCTGTGCTGCCTGAATATAAGTTCCCGCTCCATGGAAATTAAAAAAATTGATTTCATGCAGGGCATGGATGTCCTTGAGAGTGGTAAACTGCTGCGAAACATGTTCAAGGGGTCCGGCCATCGCAGCATCCTGCGTATCGGCCCTGCCGGAGAGAACGGTGCGGCCATGTCCTGCATCAATGCTGATACGTACCGCCATTTCGGCAGGCTTGGTGGTGGAGCGGCCATGGGCGTAAAAAATCTGAAAGGCATCATTATTCAGGGGGACGCCATTTTTCCGGAGCCTGAAGGGAAAGAGTATTCCAAGGTTTTTGCAGAGGTCTACAACCATATTACGGCCACGGATATGATGAAAAAATATCATAATCTGGGCACCCCGACTAATTTGCAGGCATTAAATGAGATTAAGTCCTTGCCATGGCGTAATCTGCAGGCGACAAGTGATTCGGCAATAAGCGCCATCAACGGTGAACGGTTTGCCAAGGAGACCCTACTACGCAACTCGGCCTGTTCCGGCTGTCCGGTGGGCTGTATTCATGTCGGCTGTGTCAGGGAACAATTTATGGCAGACCATCGTTATACCTTTAAACAGGTTGCCTACGATTATGAGCCTATATTTTCCCTGGGAACCATGCTGGGCGTCATCGAACCCCGTGGGGTACTGAACATTCTGGATGTCATGGAAAAGACCGGCCTTGATGCCATGTCCGGCGGCGTTGCCCTGGCCTGGGCCACCGAAGCTACTGAACAGGGGTTGATCTCGGAAAAAGAAACTGGGGTATCTCTTTCATTCGGTGATGCAGAGGCGTACCAGCAGGCAACAGATTTGCTTGGAACAGCCTCCAATGATTTTTACCGCCTCCTCGGTCAGGGTACTCTGAAGGCTGCGGCGCAGTATGGCGGCAGTGAGTTTGCCTGCGTCCTGGGTCAGGAGATGGCAGGTTATGCCACGGGTGAGGCCTTCTTTGTCGCCCAGTCACTGGGTTTCAGGCATTCACACCTTGACTGCGGCGCCTATGCCTATGACCAGAAACATGCCGAACAGAATGTGGACGGGGTGATTGATTTTCTTTTTAAAGATGAAGCTGAGCGGTGCTTAATGACTTCCATGGTGGCCTGCCTCTTTGCACGTGGCATATATAAAAATGATCTGCTGGCTGAATGTCTCCAGTCCGTGGGATATCCGGAATTGGCAGCAAATATAGAGCCTCTGGGCCGGCATATCCAAAAGCTCCGCTGGCAGACCCGCATTGGTACCGGATTTGCTCCGGAATCAGTGACCATTCCCAAACGTTTTTTTAAGATTAAAACCTGGAAGGGCCCCATTGACCCGGAGTACCTGAACACCCTGAAGATAAAATATGGCCAGGCCATCATGCAGTTCGGCGAAGAAGAAAAATGAAAGAATAACTATTGAGTTAATAGCATTAATTGAAGTAAAAATTTTTTGTCATTATTCAGCAAGGCAACCGGGCTAAAGACATCGATGCCCCCTCCCCCTGTTAATCCCGGATCCCTACTTTTAAACATGGAGAATTCAATGAGTCCAGCAAAAAAAACAAAGGCCGTCAAAAAAAATATTATCAATAAAAACAAGGACATCAATAAATTTAAACGGGCCTTTGCCTATAAGCTTTTTTACCAACAGGGCAAAACCACTCGTACTGCCAGCTTGAATGATTACTACCTGGCTGTTGCCCATACGGTGCGTGATCGGATGCAGCATCTTTTTGTCAATTCAGTAGAGGCACTGTTGGAAAAAGATTCCAAAATTGTTTGTTACCTGTCCGCGGAATTTCTCATGGGACCGCATTTGGGCAACAATCTCATCAACCTGGGACTGTATGATGATGTGGCCCAGGCATGCAAAGAGACAGGTCTTGATCTTCAGGAAATCTTGAATCACGAGGAGGAACCGGGCCTGGGTAACGGCGGGCTTGGTCGCCTGGCTGCCTGCTATATGGATTCGCTCTCTTCATCGCAGATTCCGGCCATCGGCTACGGTATTCGCTACGAGTACGGTATGTTTGACCAGGAAATCGAAGATGGCTGGCAAAAGGAACTCAGCGACAGATGGCTGCACCCGGGCAATCCCTGGGAGATAAAGAAACCGGACATGGCCTGCGATGTCGGATTCGGCGGCCACTCCGAAGTGTACCATAGTGAACGTGGAAACCGGCGGGTGCGCTGGATTCCCGGCCGGGTGATCACCGGAATTCCCTATGATACACCGGTGCCCGGCTACAAGGTCAACAATGTCAATCTGCTGCGGCTGTGGAGCGCTGAGGCTCACACCTCTTTTGACTTTGAAGATTTTAATGTCGGTGACTACTATGGTGCGGTGGAGGATAAAATCAGCGCGGAAACCATTACCAAGGTTCTATACCCCAATGATGAGCAGTTCCAAGGGAAACAACTGCGTCTTGAACAGCAGTATTTCTTTGTCTCGTGCTCCCTGCAGGACATGATCCGTATTCACCTGTTCACCCATGACAGCCTGGATGATTTCCATGAAGATTTCCAGGCCCAGCTCAATGACACCCATCCCTCCGTTGCCGTGCCGGAACTGATGCGGCTGCTGATTGATGTCCATCTTTATGATTGGGACAAGGCTTGGAAGATCACCTGCAAAACCCTGTGTTACACCAATCACACCCTCCTTCCAGAGGCCATGGAAAAATGGTCGATTGACCTGTTTGGCAGCCTGCTGCCCAGGCATCTGGAGATCATCTTTGAGATCAACCGGCGCTTCCTTGATGAAGTACGGTTGAAATATCCCGGTGATGACGAACGCATAAACCGAATGTCCATTATCGATGAATCCGGATCCCGCTATGTGCGGATGGCAAACCTTGCCTGTATAGGCGGTCATGCCATTAACGGTGTTGCGGCCATGCATACTGACCTGCTGCGCAAGCACACGCTGAAAGATTTTAACGAGATGTATCCAGGCAAGATTCACAATGTCACCAACGGTGTAACGCCGCGCCGTTGGATAGCGCTGAGCAACCCGCGGCTGACAAGGCTGATGACTGATGCCATAGGCGAGGGATGGGTTACCCATCTTGATGAGCTGAAAAAACTGGAAAAACTGGTGGATGATGCGTCCTTCCGGGAGGCCTGGTGCAAGGTGAAAGAGGCTAACAAAAAGGATGTGGCCGATTATGCCTACAGGCAAAGCGGTTCGGTGTTCAATCCAAAAGCCATGTTTGATGTGCAGGTGAAGCGTATCCACGAGTATAAACGGCAGCATCTGAACGTGCTGCATATCATCACCCTCTATAACCGGATCAAGGCCAATCTGAACATTGATATCACTCCTCGTGTTTTTGTTTTTGGCGGCAAGGCTGCACCGGGATATTTCATGGCCAAGCGTATCATCAAGCTTATCAACTCCGTGGCTGAGGTAATCAATAATGATCCTGATGTGCGAGACCGGCTGAAGGTCTTTTTTATTCCCAACTATAACGTCAAAATAGGTCATAGTGTTTATCCGATGACTGATTTGTCCGAGCAGATTTCTCTGGCCGGCATGGAGGCTTCGGGTACCGGCAACATGAAGTTTTCCATGAACGGGGCCCTGACCATCGGCACTCTGGATGGTGCCAACGTTGAGATCCGTGAAGAGGTGGGTGCGGAGAATTTCTTTCTCTTCGGCCTTAATGTTGAGGAGGTCTATGAAAAACAGAGTGCAGGATATAGATCCATGGAGTACTACCGGAATAATGAAGAATTGCGGGGTGTAATTGATTTACTTCAATCCGGCCATTTTTCCCATGGTGACCGGGAGCTGTTCAAGCCTATAGTAGACTCACTGCTCTATGATGATCAGTATCTCTGTTTTGCGGACTATCAGGATTATATCGACTGCCAGGACCGGGTGAGCGAGATCTTCCGGGATCAGGATAACTGGACTCGAATGTCGATTCTTAATGTTGCCCGTATGGGCAAGTTTTCCTCGGACCGCTCCATCAACGATTATGCTCGTAAGATCTGGCAGGTACAGCCTTTTCCTGTTGAACTGAAATGGCAGCGTATCCCCGAGGGCGGGATCGTGTTTCCGGAGCCTCGTAAGACTACAAATGTTTAAATAATTGGAGAATGAGATGCCAAGTATTGACACAAATAAACCATGTGATTTTACCATATTCGGAGTACTCGGAGATCTGTCCCGGCGTAAACTGATACCCTCGCTCTACCAGCTGGACAGAGTCGCTCTGCTGCATGAAGACACCCGAATTATCGGGGTTGCCCGCCACCAACTCAGCCAGGAGGACTTTGTCGCCAAAATGCGCGACAGCCTGGAGACCTTTGTCAATGATTCCCTGGAGCCGGACGTGGTTGAGCGGCTGCTGAACCGGCTGCATTATGTATTGATCAACCTTGACGTGCCGGAGGAATACAGCCGTTTACAGGAGGTGATTGACCAGGAGCAGCGAGTGCTGGTCAATTATTTTTCTGTTGCCCCCTTTCTCTTTGACGATATCTGCAAGGGCCTTGATTACGCCGCCATTGTTACTCCGGAAACCAGGGTGGTTCTGGAAAAACCAATCGGTCGAGACCTGGAAACATCACAGGAGATTAATGATACCGTAGCCAGGGTATTTACCGAGGACCAGGTATACCGCATTGACCATTATCTCGGAAAAGAAACCGTCATGAACCTGCTGGCGCTCCGTTTTGCCAACTCCATTTTTACCACCAACTGGGACCATAATACAATTGATCATGTCCAGATCACCGTGGCCGAGGAGGTGGGGATCGAGGGACGCTGGGGCTATTTTGATAAGTCCGGCCAGACGCGGGATATGGTGCAGAACCACCTGATGCAGATCCTGACTCTGGTGGCTATGGAGCCGCCGGTTAACATGCATGGTGATTCCATCCGCAATGAGAAGTTAAAGGTGCTTAAAGCTCTGCGTCCTATCACTATCGATAATGTTGATGATAAAACCGTCAGGGGACAATATAAAGCCGGTTTCATCAAGGGCAAGCCGGTTCCTGGATATCTGGAAGAGGAAGATGGGAACCCCAGTTCGGCCACTGAGAGTTTTGTTGCCATCCGGGTGGATATCGACAACTGGCGCTGGGCCGATGTCCCCTTTTATCTGCGCACCGGCAAGCGGCTGACCACAAAACGTTCCGAGGTGGTTATCTATTTCAAGCGGTTGCCACATAACATTTTTAAGGATAGTTATAAACATTTGCCGCAGAACAAGCTCGTGATTCGTCTGCAGCCCGACGAGGGTGTGGAAATTGTGATGATGAATAAGGTTCCCGGTATCGGCAAGGGGATCAAGCTGCAGAAAACCCTGCTTGATTTGAGTTTTTCAGAGGCCTTCAGCGATGTACGTATCGCTGATGCCTATGAGCGCCTTATCCTGGAAACCATGCATGGCAACCAGTCCCTCTTTATCCGGCGGGATGAGGTTGAACGGTCCTGGAAATGGATCGATTCCATTCAGGATGCCTGGGCCAGCTCCAATGAACCGCCAAGGTCGTATCCCGCTGGAACCTGGGGGCCGGTTGCCTCGGTGGCATTGCTGGCAAGAGATGGCAGGGAGTGGGAAGAATAAGCGTAAAAGTTCACCAGCACCTCATCTTTGTCCATTTAGGTCTTCTCGAATAACACCAGTATGCTTCGAAGGCCCAAATGAACGAATCTAAGGCACTGGTGAGCTTTTACACTCCGAGTTTCCCTAAGCTATGAAACCTTTGGTGAACTATGAAGAATAAACAACAAAGGATTTTAAATGATGCCGACTGTTATGAGAGATTTTACAGACCGAAAGAGTTTAGTGGAATATTTAGTCTTACAGATTGCAGAGTTGCTCAGCGCAGGGATTGCAGACAATGGCCGGGCAAGTATTGCCGTGTCCGGTGGTTCCACGCCGGTCGAACTGTTTGAACGATTATCTCTGCTGGATATCTCCTGGAAGGATATCACTATCACTCTGGTAGATGAACGCTGGGTTGAACCGACAGATGACGACTCCAATGAACGACTTACCCGAACTCATCTTTTGCAAAACAAAGCGGCCGCCGCTACTTTTGTCGGCATGAAAAATGGTGCAATAACTGCGGGTGATGGGGAAGCGGAATGTGAGCAGAACTTTAAAAAAATTCCCCAACCCTTTGATGTGTTGATCCTCGGCATGGGTGGCGATGGCCATACCGCGTCCCTGTTCCCCGGCTCCGAAAAATTGTCTGCGGCAACAGCGATGGACTCGGGTAGAACCTGTATGGCGCTTGCCCCACTCACAGCCCCCCATGAACGGATGAGCCTTACCCTGCCGGTGATTTTAGCTTCCAGACAGATCTTTTTACATATCGTCGGCCAGGAAAAAAGAGAAGTTCTGGACAAGGCAATGACTGACGGTCCGATTGAGGAAATGCCCATTCGTTTTGTATTAAAGCAACCAGCAACTCCGCTCAGTGTTTACTGGGCACCTTGAGTAAAGGAGCATAGAAATGCATTCAACCATTGAAAAGGTCACCAACAGAATAATCGAGCGCAGTAAAAAACACAGGGAAGCGTATCTGCAGAGAATAGAGGAAGACAAAGGCAAAGGAGTATTTCGAAATAAGCTGGAATGCTCTAATCTTTCCCATGGTCTTGCAGGATGTAACACGAGTTGCCGTATGGCTCTTCTGGAGGACAATGTCCCCAATATTGCGATCATCTCATCATATAATGATATGGTTTCATCCCACCAGCCTTATGGTGTCTATCCTGAGATACTTAAAAAAGCTGTTGCCGAGGCCGGAGGTACTGCCCAGTTTGCTGCAGGTGTTCCAGCTATGTGTGATGGAATCACCCAGGGTGAAGACGGCATGGATCTGAGCCTGATCAGCCGGGATGTGATTGCCATGTCCCTGGTTATCGGTCTGTCCCATAATGTTTTTGAGGGGGCGATGCTGCTTGGTGTCTGTGACAAGATTTTGCCCGGTCTGCTTCTGGGGGCTCTTCAGTTTGGTCATCTTCCCATGATCCTGATTCCTTCCGGTCCCATGACATCGGGTGTGGAACATAATGAAAAAAATCGTGTCCGGGCACTCTTTGCTGAAGGAAAAATCGGGCGTAAGGAAATGCTGGCCACTGAAGTTAAGGCCTATCACAGTCCCGGCACCTGTACATTTTACGGCACGGCAAATTCCAATCAGCTGATGGCTGAGATGCTTGGTCTGCATCTGCCGGGGTCATCTTTTGTTAATGCCGGCACCCCATTGCGTGACGCATTGACCAAAGCGGCAGCACAACAAATTACCTCCCTGACCAGCCTGGGTGATAATTACACCCCCATTGGTCAGGTAATCAATGAAAAATCCGTGGTCAATGCACTGGTTGGCTTAATGGCCACTGGTGGCTCAACCAACGAGACTCTGCATCTGGTTGCTATTGCCCGGGCTGCTGGTATTCGTATTGACTGGGACGATTTTGAGGAGATCTCAGATAATGTACCCCTTCTTGTCCGTATCTATCCAAATGGAAGCGGGGACATCAACTCCTTTCAAAAAGCAGGCGGCATGGCCTTGTTGATTCGTGAATTACTGGAGAACGGTATGATTCACGAAGATGTACAGACTGTTGCCGGGCCGGGATTTACCAGATACCTGCGGGAGCCTGTCCTTGAAGGAGATAAGGTCGTCTGGCAGGACGGCCCTGCAGAGTCGAAAGGCTCTGAGAATTTTGCTTCCTTTGCAGCACCTTTTGATCCAATGGGCGGCATTAAGGTTTTAGCCGGCAATATTGGCAGGGCTATCATGAAAATTTCAGCTCTTGCAGATGGAGAAAAAACTTTTATTGAAGCTCCAGCCATGGTCTTTCACAGTCAGAAAGAACTGGAAGATGCCTTTCATGCCGGCAAACTTGATAAGGATCTGGTCGCTGTTGTTCGTTTTCAGGGTCCACGCGCCAATGGCATGCCGGAACTGCATAAACTCATAATGTTTCTCTCTATTGTCATGGATCGTGGATACAAGGCGGGACTGGTCACTGATGGTAGACTCTCCGGTGCTTCCGGCAAAGTACCCTTTGCCATTCACTGTACACCGGAAGCAGTCACTGGTGGCACCATTGCCAGGATCCAGGATGGAGACATCATTGTTATGGATGCGGAGAACTCCATTCTTGAAGTCAAGGTGGATGAGCAGGAACTGGCAAAACGCAAATGTGCAACAGCTGATCTTGCCGAGTCACGTTACGGGCTTGGGCGACAGATTTTTGCACCGTTACGCAAAGCGCAGCTTGATGCCGATAAAGGCGCAAGCTCTATTTTTACCTATATCGATGAAAACTGAAGTGTGAATTTTCCCACCACAGAGGATAAACCAATGTCAAATACAAGAAACTGGAAGATAGTTCCCCTGGAAGTCCTCAATGCCGGGCCGGTTGTGCCGGTAATCGTGATAAAAAAAATTGAACATGCGGTTCCCCTGGCTCAGGCATTGCTCAAAGGCGGTGTCAAGGTTCTGGAAATCACCCTGCGCAGTGAAGTGGCGGTTGAAGCCATCGGCCGGGTAAGCCGGGAGGTTCCGGAGGCCATCGTCGGTGCCGGCACGGTCGTCACACTGGAAGATCTGAAAGCGGTTACGGAGGCAGGCGCGGTTTTTGCAATCAGTCCGGGCATGACTCCGCGTCTGCTGACAGCTGCCAACCAGGGGCCCATTGGGCTGATTCCCGGCATCTCCACCGTCTCTGAACTGATGCTCGGTATGGAACTGGGATATACGGAGTTCAAATTCTTCCCTGCCGAGGCAGCAGGCGGTGTCCGGATGCTTAAATCCATCGGCGGCCCATTTCCCCAGATCACCTTCTGCCCCACCGGCGGGATTTCCGTAAAAAATTTCAATGACTACCTGGCCCTTGACAATGTAGCCTGTGTCGGCGGCTCCTGGATTGTTCCTACACAATCTATCGAGGTTGAAGACTGGAATATCATAACCGAACTTGCCGAAAAAGCGGTGGCTGGAGCATGTCTGAAGTGACCCTGTAAGATTGCATATAAAAGTAGAATGAGGAGAACCATTATGAATTACTCTTCTGAAGTAAAGGAGATGTACTGTATTGCCAAGGGGCCTGATCACGGGCCCGCACCCATTCCCCAGGAGGGGGAGTGGAATCAGGTGCGTGAGGTAAAAGACATCAACGGTCTTACCCATGGCGTAGGCTGGTGCGCCCCCCAGCAGGGGGCCTGTAAGTTGACTCTGAACATCAAGGGCGGAATCATAGAAGAGGCACTGGTGGAGACACTGGGTTGTACCGGCATGACCCATTCTGCGGCCATGGCCTCGGAGATCCTGCCCGGCAAAACCATCCTTGAGGCGCTTAACACCGACTTGGTCTGCGACGCCATTAACGTGGCCATGCGGGAACTTTTCCTGCAAATCGCCTACGGCCGCAGCCAGTCTGCTTTTTCTAAAGGCGGGCTGTCCATCGGGGCCGGGCTTGAAGATCTGGGCAAGGGACTTCGGTCTGTCACCGGCACCATGTATGGTACCAGGTTGAAAGGCCCCCGTTACCTGGAAATAGCTGAAGGCTATGTCCTGGAAGTAGGCTTGGATAAACATGATGAGATCATCGGCTACAGGTATGTCAACATGGGCAAGATGATGGATGCAGTTAAAAACGGCGTTGACGCCGCCAAGGCCCTTGAACAGGCCACCGGCACCTATGGTCAGTTTGTAGACGCTGTTAAAACTATTGATCCCCGGCAGGAGTAAGAGAGCATGGCACTTTTTGAAGGATATGAACGAAGAATCGACAAAGTCAACAACACCCTGAAAGAATACGGAATAAAGGATCTTGCAGAGGCGCAGCAGATCTGCACGGATGTCGGTGTGGACGTCATTGCGATTGTCAAAGAGGTCCAGCCAATCTGTTTTGATAATGCCTGCTGGGCCTATATTGTCGGGGCAGCCATCGCCCTGAAAAAAGGGCAGACCAAGGCAGGTGAAATTGCTTCAACCCTGGGGATCGGCCTGCAGTCTTTCTGTCTTCCGGGATCTGTTGCAGAAAATCGTAAGGTGGGCATCGGCCACGGTAACCTGGCAGCCATGTTGCTCTCTGAGCAGACGCACTGCTTTGCCTTCATTGCCGGCCATGAGTCCTTTGCCGCAGCGGAAGGGGCCATCGGCATTGCCAACTCGGCCAACCGCGTTCGGAGTGAACCGTTACGGGTGATCCTCAACGGCCTGGGCAAGGATGCCGCTTACATTATCGCCAGGGTCAATGGATTTACATACGTAAAAACTCAGTTTAATTACGCGGATGGAACGTTGGCGGTTACGGAAGAAAAACCATTTTCCAAGGGAGAACGGGCAAAGGTACGCTGCTATGGCGCTGATGACGTGCGGGAAGGGGTGGCCATTAACCATTTAGAAGGGGTAGATGTTTCCATAACCGGCAACTCCACCAACCCGACCCGTTTCCAGCATCCGGTGGCAGGGACCTATAAAAAGGAATGCAATGAAATAGGGAAGAAATATTTTTCCGTCGCCTCGGGCGGCGGTACCGGACGTACCCTGCATCCTGATAATATGGCTGCGGGCCCGGCTTCCTACGGCATGACCGATACCATGGGCCGCATGCACTGTGATGCCCAGTTTGCCGGTTCTTCCTCGGTTCCAGCCCACGTGGAGATGATGGGTTTTGTCGGCATGGGCAACAACCCTATGGTCGGCGCCTCGGTTGCCGTTGCCGTTGCCCTTCAGCAGGCAACCATATAAGAAGTTACTCGAAAGCTTGGTAATTTTACCTCGTGATTGGTTACACATCGCCCTGTTTTGAAGGGTGCTTATTTCGTTATTTTGCGGAGAAAAAAACAGGGTACGGAGAAAAATAATGGCTGAAAATCTCTATATTGCAAGCCTGGAGCCAAATAGCGGCAAACTGGTTATTACCCTCGGCGTAATGGAGATGCTCTCCCGCCGGGTTAATCGACTTGGCTTTTTTCGTTCGATCTCTCCTGTAGCGGCGGAAGAAGATAACCATATTCAGTTGATGTCAAGCCGCTTTAACCTCAGCCTGCAACCGGAGCAGATGGTCGGCGTTATCCATGACCAGGCCAGGGCCTGGATTGCCGCCGGTGAGGAGAGTCGTCTTTTTCGAGAGATTGTCGCCAAATTCAAGCAGGCGGAAGAAGAGTGCGATTTTCTGCTTTGTGAAGGGCCGGATATCAGCCACCTGTCCGACGCTTTTGACTACGATATTTCCATCCGCATCGCCAGGGAGCTGGGCACGCCGGCTCTTTATATATCATCCGGTTACAGGGCCACCGTTCCGGAATTGTTGGAAAATATCCAGGTTGCCGAGAAAACTTTCAGGCAGCTCAACTGTCCGTTGCTGGCCATCATGGTCAACCGGGTTGATGCAAAAATTATGGATGAGGCCGAACAGGAGTTGCGTAAGCAGTGTGACACCGGTATTGCCATCGACCTGCTCCCTGAAGTAGAAAGCCTTGCTAAGCCGACCATGGGGGAGATTGTCGAGGCTTTACATGCTGATTGGTTTAGTGGTCCGAAAGCAAGACTGCAGCGTGACGTGCGCGATTTTAAGGTGGCGGCCATGGGTCCGACTAACTTTCTTAATTACCTTGAAAAGGATGATCTGATCATTACTCCTGGTGACCGGCCGGATATTATCCTCACCACTCTGGGAGCCATTGCCTCGAAAAACTATCCTTCTCCGGTAGGTATGCTGCTCTCCGGCGGTTTGATTCCGGCGCCTTCCATTGTAAAATTGCTTGAAGGACTGGATAAACTGGCTATTTCCTTGTACAGCGTTTCCAGCGATACTTATCGCACAGCCATGAACGCGGCGGCCGTGCAGGGAAGGCTGCATCCGGACAATGATCGTAAGATTGCCCGGGCTCTCGGCATGTTCGAGGCTAATGTCGATATCCCGGCCCTGGAAGAAAAAATTCGTGTTACGCCATCCTCCACTATGTCGCCTCTCATGTTTGAATATTCGCTTTTTCAGCAGGCCCGCCAGGAGCGCAAACGCATCGTGCTGCCGGAAGGGGATGATGACCGTATTTTACAGGCCGCAGAAATATTGCGGTTGCGCGATGTGGTGGATTTGACCATTCTCGGAGAGGAAAACAGTCTACGTTCCCGGGCCGCAACCCTTGGCCTGAAACTGGACGGGGTGACCTTTATTGATCCGCAAACTTCCAAGTTGCGCGACGAATTTGCCGAGATCTTTTTTGCATTGCGCAAACACAAGGGTATCACCATGGACGCGGCCTTTGATAACATGCGTGATTTCAGTTGCTTCGGTACCATGATGGTGTACAAGGAGATGGCCGATGGCATGGTGTCCGGGGCCGCCCATACTACGGCCAATACCATTCGGCCCGCTTTTCAATTTGTTGGTACCCCGGACGATGTCCTGCTTGTCTCTTCAGTTTTTTTGATGTGCATGGAGACCCGGGTCCTGGTCTATGGTGACTGTGCGGTCAATCCCAATCCAAACTCCGAACAACTTGCCGAAATTGCCATCAGCTCGGCAAAAACGGCGCAGATGTTCGGCATAGAGCCGATAGTGGCCATGCTCTCCTACTCCAGTGGCAGCTCCGGGGCCGGCGCTGATGTGGAACAGGTTCGAAAGGGAGTGGAAATCGCCCGGCAGCGCAGACCGGATTTGAAGATCGACGGCCCGATCCAATACGATGCGGCCATCGATGCAACGGTGGCAAGCAAAAAAATGCCGGGCAGCGAGGTGGCCGGACGGGCCACGGTCTTTATCTTTCCCGATCTCAATACCGGCAATAACACCTACAAGGCCGTGCAGCGTTCATCGGGTGCCGTGGCCATTGGTCCGGTGCTGCAGGGACTCAAAAAACCGGTTAATGATTTGTCCCGCGGCTGTCTTGTGGCGGATATTGTTAATACCGTGGCCATTACGGCCATCCAGGCCCGGCACTAAGGCTAGAGACTATTCCCGGACAGTCTTCTAGATGGAAGAGTGATTAAGATGCAATACATAGCCACGAAAATCTGCCAGGCCGGTGAGATCGGCATTCATGGAAACCTGTTTGGCGGAACCATGCTCTCCTGGCTTGATGAAGCCGGCGCGTCCCTGGCCTGTTTCCTCTGCTCCACCCCTGACATGGTCACTCTGAAAATGAAGGAAGTGCTTTTCAAGAAACCAGTTAAGACGGGCGATCATATCCGGCTTTTTGGCAAAGCCCTTCGGGTCGGCACAACTTCCATATCCCTGACGATTGAGGCCAGAAGATTTCTTTTCGACAGCCGGGAATACGAGATTGTCTGCTCCACTGAAATAATCTATGTCAGGATAAATGATCAGGGCAAGCCGGTTGCCATTGACCAACAGTTGAGAGAACAGATTACATAATGAAAATTTTAGTCATTAATTCCGGCAGTTCTTCCCTGAAATTTCAACTCTTTGATTCGTCTGACCTGACTGTTTCCGCCTCAGGCCTGATAGAACAGATCGGTGAGGAGCAAAGTTCTGCCCGGCTGACATATTTTGATGGAGTCGGCACCAGGCAGATGCTCAAACAAAGCGAACCTGTTGCGGAGCACAGGCAGGCCATTAAGCTGATGGCGGAACTATTGCGTGAAAGCGGGGCCATGATTGATGTCCGGGAGCTGGCGGGTATCGGCCACCGGGTTGTCCATGGTGGTGAAGCCTTTCATGAACCGATTCTCATTGATGATGCCGTCATTTCAGCTATTGAAGAGCTGATTCCTTTAGCGCCCCTGCATAACCCCGCCAATCTGACTGGTATCCGTGTTGCCATGGATCACGCGGGCGATATACCCCAAGTGGCTGTTTTTGATACCGCCTTTCACCAGTCTATTCCGGAATATGGGTATCTCTATGCCCTTCCCTACAAGCTGTACGAAAAATATAACGTCCGGCGTTACGGATTTCACGGTACCTCGCACAGCTTTGTGAGCAAGGCTGCGGCGAGGTTTCTTGACATCCCTTATGATCGCTTTAATTGTATTGTGCTTCATCTCGGCAATGGGGCTTCCGCCTGTGCGGTGGAAAATGGTAAAAGCGTGGACACCTCCATGGGTATGACTCCTTTGGCTGGACTGGTCATGGGAACCCGTTGCGGAGACATTGATCCGGCCATTACGTTTTATCTTGAACGGAACACCGGCATGGATGTGAACCGGATTGACGACATGCTCAATCATGAATCCGGCCTTAAAGGTCTGTGCGGCTCTAACGACATGCGGGAACTGCTGGCCGCAAAAGAGCAGGGCAGCAAAGAGATGGCCCTTGCCTTTGATATCTACTGTTATCGGTTGAAAAAATATATAGGCGCTTATTTTGCCGCTCTCGGCCGAATCGATGCTCTCATTTTCACTGGCGGCATCGGTGAAAATGCAGCCCCTGTACGGGAACATGCCTGCCAGGGACTTGCCGGTCTGGGGATCACCATCAACAGTGAAAAAAACAATCAAAGAAAAGAAAGGATCATGGAGATCCACCAGGACGAAGCTGCGGTTAAGGTTCTGGTGATACCCACCGACGAAGAGCGTGAGATTGCCATCCAGGTTATGGCCGTGATAAAGGGGGAACGCTGATTTTTTTTGAGGAATTTTATTTATGACCGACACAAAACAGGGCAAAAAATTTGCTCCGTGGGAAAAATTGTTTAAAAATTTTTTTGATCCCGTGGAGGAGTTTGTTCATGATGAGGCATCAAGCGGTTTTTTATTAATGGGTTGTGTCGTATTGGCCATGGTGATGGCTAATAGCGGATTGGCCAATTTTTATGATGGAATACTGCACACAAGGCTCACCGTTAATCTAGGGGGATACTCTGTCAGTCATACCGTCCATCATTGGATTAATGATGGTCTGATGGGTTTGTTTTTCTTTGTGGTCGGCCTGGAAATCAAACGTGAGATCATGGTGGGAGAACTTGCGGATTTTCGCCAAGCGGCCCTGCCCATTGCCGGAGCCATTGGCGGAATGGTGGTCCCGGCTTTACTGTTTTTTGTCTTAAATCCCAGTGGTGAGGCAGCAAACGGCTGGGCCATTCCCATGGCAACCGATATTGCCTTTGCTATGGGAGCGCTGATCCTGCTTGGCAATCGGGTGCCCAAGGCGTTGATGGGGCTTTTGCTGGCCATTGCCATTGTCGATGACTTGGGAGCTGTTATGGTCATTGCCTTGTTTTATACCAGTGAGATCGTCTGGGGAGCCTTGCTGTGGGTGGGGATTTTTTTGTTTCTGCTTCTCTGTCTCAATTTAATCGGTATACGCAGCCCGGTTCCTTATTTTGTCGTGGGGACATTAATGTGGTTGGCGATGATGGAATCCGGAATTCATGCCACCCTTGCCGGCGTGTTGACGGCAATGATGGTTCCAGCCAGGTCAAAATGCCGGGCCTCCATGTTCAGTTCCCGGATGCATGATCTGATGGCCCGTTTTGATAAGGTGCATGAGCCGGATAAAGGTATTATGGAAAACAATGAGCAGCAGGCAGTGCTCAGGGGCCTTGAAAAAGGTGTACGCATGATGGAAGCCCCGTTGCAGCGTTTGGAACATGGCCTGCATCTGTGGGTCGCCTTTTTAGTGCTCCCTGTTTTTGCCCTGGCAAATGCCGGTATTCCGCTGGAGCTGTCCACCTTACCGGAAACCCTGATTCATCCTGTTACCATTGGTATTGTTTTCGGGCTGGTGGGAGGAAAACTCCTTGGTATTATGCTGGCCTGCCGGCTGGTGGTGCAAAGCGGTATCAGCCGTTTGCCGGCCGGTATCACCTATCATCATCTGGTTGGTCTGTCCCTCCTTGCCGGTATTGGTTTCACCATGTCGATTTTTATCGGTGAACTTGCCTTCAGCGCCCAGGAAACCTACCTGCTCTATGCCAAAACAGGAATTATTGCCGCCTCACTGCTGGCAGGAAGTCTGGGCTACGCCTGGCTTTATATTGCCGGGAAAAAGAATTCGTAGGGTTACAAAGGAGATATGATTATGGACGTTCCAGTACTCACCACGGAAATGATAGCCGTGTTTTCTGTTCTCGGCCTGGTTGTTATTTTGTTGGTCTTTGATCTTCTGCGGGTGGATGTTGTCGGGCTGCTGGTCATGACCCTGCTGCCCCTGACCGGCCTTCTTACTGCCGGGGAGGCGATGGCCGGCTTGGGATCAAACGCCGTTGTGGTCCTTATCTGCGTCATGGTTCTCGGCGCATCGCTTGACAAGACCGGGGTGGTGGGTAAAATTGCCCAGAAAATCATGAAGGTTGCCGGCACCAGCGAATCCAGAGTGGTCACCCTGCTGGGAGTAACAGTGGCTATTCCCTCGGGCGTTATGTCCAATGTGGGGGCTGTTGCCCTGATGCTTCCCGCTGCCCTCAAAGTCAGCAGGCTAAGTGGAATACCTGCCTCTAAAATCGTCATGCCCTTGGGGTTTTGCGCCAATATGGGCGGCAACCTCACCCTTGTCGGCTCTACACCGCTTATTATTCTCAACGATGTGATGGCAAAGTGGTGGGCTAATTCACCATCCGGCGAGAGCTTTGTCCCTCTTGGTTTGTTTTCAATATTCCCAATCGGTCTTGCCATGGTTCTGGGTGGACTGGCCTATTTCCAGCTGATTGGCTGCAGGCTGCTTCCGACACAGGAAGGAAAAGAAGAAGGTGGTGTTGCCAGTGCCATGCTGCGTGAGCTGTACGGTGAAGAGGTGGGTAAGGGGGTCGAGTGTGTCATTCCCGCAGATTTTCCTGGACAGACCCTCAGGCAGTTGGATCTACGGTCAAAGTATAAAGCCTCGGCCCTGGCGCTGTTCCAAGACAAAGGACGTAATAAAATTGTGGCTCCCCAGGGGAGGACTTCCGTGGCGCCGGGAGATGTTGTTCTTCTGGTGTGCCCTGCAGACTCTCTGGAGGAGATTACCCGTGATCTGGGATGGCAGCTAAGAGATAATTTCGAGACCTTTACAGCGGAAACATCGCCGGAGAAATTTGGTGCAATTGAGGCCATTGTTTCCTCCCGTTCTGCCCTGAACGGTCATACAATGAAAGAGCTTTCGTTCAGAAAAATCTTTTCCATCAACCCGCTGGCTGTTGTGCGGGGACAGAAAATTTACATCAAGGAGCTGGCTGGTATTGTCCTGAAACCCGGTGATGCCATCCTGCTTCATGGGGAGTGGGACAGCCTCCGTACTCTGCAGGAAAAGACCGATTTAATCTACACCGAAAACCTGCGGGGAGAAGAAATCAGGGAAGGCAAGGCCATTATGGCCCTTGGTGCCCTTGCCGCTTTCCTCATTCTTGCTCTGGGGACAAATCTATCGCTGTCCGTGGCCGGTCTGGTTTCTCTGTTGATCCTGGTGATTGGTAGAGTTCTTCATATTGATGAGGTCTACAAAGCTGTTGAGTGGAAAACCATCTTTCTGGTTGCAGGTCTTATCCCCCTGGGAGTTGCTTTTGAAAAAACCGGGGCGGCAGATTATATAGCAATAAATATTTTACAACAGCTGGATGGTCTCACCACCATGCTCCTCTACCTGATTCTGGCGGTTCTCACTTCTTTTTTTGCCATGTTTGTCTCCAATGTCGGCACCACGGTCCTGCTTGTACCCCTGGCCATGACCATGGCGGCTCAGATTGGTGCTGATCCGAAAATTGCCGGAATGGTTGTCGGAATTGCCTCCATCAATACCTTCATCCTGCCGACGCATCAGGTCAATGCTCTGATCATGCAGCCAGGCGGCTACAAGACAGCAGACTACATGCGTGTGGGCAGCGGATTCATGGTGATGTTTCTGGTGATCCTGATGACCATGCTGGCCCTTTTCTATTGATCGTGCCTTCGCATATAACGAAAAATGAAAGTTAATTTCTCACAGAGGCGCAGAGACGCAGAGAAAAACTGCTAATAGCCTCTAACTAATTAAAATAATAGAATGAAATAACGGCACAAATAATCAATAATCAATAATCAATTGTCAATTGCTAATGACTAACTAACGCTAATTGCAAGGAGAAACCATGAGTGTACATCCATTGGCAGGAAAACTTGCCCCTCAATCCATATTGGTTAATGTCCCGGAATTAATCTCAGCCTATTTTACCTTAACTCCGGATGTTCAAAAGAGTACAGAGAGGGTCGCTTTCGGTACCTCCGGCCATCGCGGCAGCTCACTGAAACGCAGTTTTAATGAAAATCATATTTTTGCCGTGACCCAGGCCGTCTGTGATTATCGAAAAGAGGCGGGAATCAGCGGTACTCTTTTTATGGGGATGGATACCCATGCCCTTTCGTGGCCGGCCCAGCTTACGGCGCTCCAGGTCCTTGCCGCCAACAATATTGATGTTCGTATCGCCGAAAAATTCGGCTATACACCTACTCCGGTCATCTCCCGTGCCATTCTTACCCATAACCAAAAGGCGCAGCCACTGTGTGACGGTATTGTTATTACCCCTTCACACAATCCGCCCACGGATGGAGGTTTTAAATACAATCCGCCCCACGGCGGTCCGGCAGACAGCGATGTGACGGATCTGATCGAAGCCCGTGCCAATGAGATCCTTGAGGGTGATCTTGAGGCGGTGAATACAGTTTCTCTCCAGGATGCGCTGCAGGCTGAAAACATTCAGCAATACGATTACTTGACACCCTATGTCGAGGATCTGCAAAATGTAATCGATATGGACGTCATCGCAAAATCAGGTATCCACATCGGGGCTGATGCCCTGGGCGGTGCCGGGCTGGCATATTATGCGGCCATTAAAGAGCGTTATGGTCTCAACATGGACATTGCCCATGACACGCTTGACTCAAGATTTTCTTTTATGCATTGCGATAAGGACGGCAAAATCCGGATGGACTGTTCTTCACCCTATGCCATGGCCGGTCTGGTGGCCTTGAAAGAGGATTTTGATATCGCCTTCGGCAATGATACGGACTTTGATCGCCACGGTATTGTCACCAAAAGTGTCGGACTGATGAATCCGAACCACTATCTCGCTGTTGCCATCGTCTACCTCGCCCAAAACCGGCCTCAGTGGAGAGGCGACCTGGCTATCGGCAAGACCCTGGTCAGCAGTTCAAT
>JAOZOY010000023.1:0-14372 GCA_029933005.1 Deltaproteobacteria bacterium | reverse complement strand
AAATTCGGCGCTCCCATTTACGCACGTATCGATGCTCCGGCAACACCTGAACAAAAAGCGATTCTGAAAAAACTTGTCCCCGAGGATGTTAAAGAGAAGACCCTCGCCGGTGAGCCGATTGAGGCGGTCTTGACCAACGCACCCGGCAACGATGCACCGATAGGCGGGCTGAAAGTCGTCTCTAAAAACGGCTGGTTTGCCCTGCGTCCTTCCGGCACGGAAGATATTTATAAGATTTATGCGGAGAGTTTTATTGATGAAACTCATCTGGGGCGTATTCAGGAAGAAGCCAAGGCCATGGTCGACAAGCTTTTATAAGCAGTTCGTTCTACTTTGGGAATCTACACAATTTTGATATGGGTAGGTTGGGTTAAGCTTTGAGACATGCAATATCTTGTTGGGTTTTAGCCCTATATGCACATAGAATTTGCCAACACCTCAAACCCAACAAGATATGGTGCTTGATCAAATTTAACCCAACCTACCTTGTGAATTAATATGTTTCCCAAAGTAGAAGTAGTTTATTAAACATTTATGAGATCTGTATGAAACCATATCCCATCAAAGACGGTCATCGCTATCCCACCGGAGTCACTGCCGGCGAGGACGGCACGAATTTTTGTGTTTTTTCCAGACATGCAACCGCCGTACAACTGCTTCTCTATGAAAAGCCGGACAGCAGTCACCCGTTTCAGGTCATTGACCTTGATCCGGCCGTAAATCGGACGTTTTTTTTCTGGCATGTATTTCTCAAAGGCATGACCGGCAAAGAAAAAATATCCTACACATGGAAGGTGGACGGCCCCAAAAATGCCGCCGCCGGCTTTAAGTTCGATCCGTCTGTCGAACTCCTTGATCCATGGGCCAGGGCAGTCACCGATAGCCTGTGGCAGAGGAAGCTTAATCGTGACATTCAGGAAGAGCCACCGGCAACATCCATGCGGGCCATGGTCTTGCCGGAAAGCAATTATGACTGGCAAGGGGATGAGCCTCTGAAGCAGCCCCGCGAAAAGGAAATCATTTACGAGATGCATGTGGGTGGCTTTACCCGGCACGCCACATCAGGGGTTTCCCATCCCGGTACTTTCTCAGGAATTATAGAAAAAATACACCATTTGCAGGAGCTTGGGGTGACTGCCGTGGAACTGCTGCCTGTCATGGCCTTTGACGAACAGGATCTCCCGGATAATGCACGTGATCTCGGCCTGAAAAATTACTGGGGCTACGCCACCCATTCCTTTTACAGCCCACATCCCGGCTATTGTGTCAATCCGCTGTCAGGCAGTCATGGTGATGAATTCCGCGATATGGTCAAAGCCCTGCATCGCGCCGGGATCAGTGTTATCCTTGACGTGGTGTATAACCATACCGCAGAGGGTGGGACAGATGGACCGGTCATCAACTTCAAGGGATTCATGAACCGGGGTTTTTATCATCTTGAAGATCATGATCAAAGCCTTTACAAAAATTACAGCGGCTGCGGCAATACAGTGAACTGCAACCACCCTCTGGTTGGCCGTTTTATAATCAATTCACTGGAGTATTGGGTCAGGGAATTCCATGTAGACGGCTTCAGGTTTGACTTGGCCTCCATCCTGGCCCGGGGTGAAGACGGCGCACCCATGTATCACGCACCGGTGGTATGGAATATTGAATTCTCCGATACCCTTGTCCACACCTGGCTCATTGCCGAGGCGTGGGATGCCGGCGGATTGTATCAGGTGGGAGGCTTTCCCGGTTTTCGCTGGGCTGAATGGAATGGCCGCTACCGTGATCTTGTCAGGAAGTTTATCAAGGGTGACATGGGACTGGTTCCCGAACTTGCCACCAGACTGACCGGTTCCAGTGATCTGTACGAGAGTTCCAACCGGCTGCCGATCAACTCCGTCAACTTTATCACCTGTCATGACGGCTATACCATGTATGATCTGGTCAGCTATAATGAAAAGCATAACCTGGCTAACGGCGAGGAGAACCGAGACGGCGATAACAGGAATGAGAGTTGGAACTGCGGGGCGGAAGGTGAGACCGATGACCCGGAGGTCTGCGCACTCAGGCAGAGGCAGGTTAAGAACTTCATGGCTGTCCTCATGCTCAGCCAGGGGGTGCCCATGATCCTTGCCGGGGATGAGGTGCTGCGCAGCCAGCAGGGCAATAACAATTGCTACTGTCAGGATAACGAGCTGAGCTGGTTTGACTGGAGTTTGCTCGGGAAAAATAAGGAGATGTTTCGTTTTACAAAAGGGATGATCCGATTGCGCAAGCGGCACGCCTGTCTCATGCAGCGTCAGTTTCTCAGCGGTGCACCGGATGATGTTTCAAATATGCAGGATGTGAGCTGGCATGGTCTGCGTTTAAATGAGCCGCTGTGGTCGGATCCTTCAGCCCGGGTTTTGTCCTGTACTTTGAGCAGAGTGAAGCCGGAGGAAGAAGATCTGCATATCATTTTGAATATGTCCGAGGATAATCTGTCCATGGACCTGCCGGAATTACAGGATCGAACCTGGCACCTGGCCGTGGACACGGCCCGCTCCATGCCCGAAGATGTGATGGAACCGGAAAAACAACAGCTGGTTGCCGGCAATACCGTTGAGGTTGGCTCCCGAAGTGTTGTTGTCTGTGAGAGCAGATAGCAGGCTTGTCTTTAATTTTGCAGATTTTGGGGCTTTGATGGGTCTGGCCAATCATGGCTTCAACGAGATAAGCACCCTTAAAAACAGGGTGTAAACTCCGACTTCGACCAGGAAATTTTTTCATAGAGGTTTTTCTCTGTGTCTCTGCAAGCTCTGTGAGAGACTTTCGTATAAATACAAATGACAAAATACAAAAAATTCCTAAACGGTTTTGAGTACATAGAGGTTAGCAATAAAAGCGCTCGTGCCAAAATAGCACTTCAAGGGGCTCATCTGTTTCATTACGAGCAGCAAGGCAAGAAACCTCTTTTATGGTTAAGCGAAACAAGTTTTTTTGTAGCGGGCAAAGCAATACGAGGCGGCGTTCCGATCTGCTGGCCCTGGTTTGGTAAGCATAAAACAGAGAGCAGCCTGCCTCAACACGGTTTTGCGAGAATATTTTTTTGGGAGCTTCTTGGGGTGAATGAAACCGATGAGAACTCAACAGAGGTGAGCCTTCAGTTGAAAAACTCAGCCGAGAGTTTAAAGCTGTGGCCTTACAGGTTTGAGCTTCTACTGCGTGTCACGGTTGCCCGGACACTGTCCATCGCACTCACCACCAAAAACTGCGATGAGAAAGCTTTTGAGATTACCTCTGCCCTGCATAATTATTTTGCAGTGGCAAATATTAACAGTGTTTATGTCGAGGGTCTGGATAAAACAAGATATTTTGATGCATTAAAAAAAGAGAATAAAATACAAAGGGGCAATATCTATATCTCTGAAGAGGTTGATCGTGTCTATCAGGAAGTGCGCAATCCGCTGACTCTTCATGATCAGGATAGAACTGTGCATATCGGTGCAGAGGGCTCTTCTTCCGCAGTTGTCTGGAATCCCTGGATAGATAAATGTGCAGGAATGAGCGATATGAAAGATGATGCTTATAAAACAATGCTTTGTATTGAAACGACAAATGCCTTAGAAGATGGACGAATACTTCAGCCTGATGAAGAGCATACATTAACGGCTGTCATTTCTTGAACAGTTACCTGATTTGTAACTTCATGAGTGAAAAATTACGAAACGACTATGAAAAGAATTACGATTAAGTCAGTTATTCTTTGCAGCGTGGTTCTGGTCGTCCTCAGCGGCTGCGCCTCTTTCGGACATCGTAATATTGCCCGGGATCGGTTCAATTATAATGAGGCCATAGCCCAATCGCGCAACCAGCAGATGCTGTTGAACATTATCCGGCTTCGCTATATTGAGATGCCGGATTTTCTGGCCGTGAGCTCCATCATCACCTCCTACAGTTATGATAGCTCTTTGGGGCTATCCGGCACAGTTATAAACAACCCGTCTGCAGAAATTTTCACAGGCAATGCCAACCTGAAATATACGGAAAAACCAACCATCACCTATGCCCCGCTGGCAGGGCAGGAGTTTGCCCAACGGTTGTTAAAACCTATTTCCGTTGATGGAATTTTTGCACTGGGGCAGGCAGGCTGGCCGATGGATTTGCTCATGGCAATTGGCCTGCAGCGCATAAATAATATAAAAAATATGGGGTTTGGGTCAATACCGGCGCCAGGGGAGGTGGATCAGGAAAGACAGTTCAGAAATGAAGCCAGTAATCTGAACCAGTTCAGCCGGGTACTGCGATTGATAGTTATGCTGGCGGAGAAAGGGGTCCTGGAAGTACAACGAAAAAATAACGGCCAGGAGGAGTACTCTCAACTTACTTTTTCCAACACTCAGGATCCTGCAGCGCAACAACTTGTTGAGGAATTTAAAAGCTCTCTGCAACTTGATGCCAAGCTGAATTCCTTTCATATCACTTCACGAACGACAGAAAGAGGTCCAGATGAAATCACCATTCAATCCAGGTCACTGCTGTCAATGATGGCTTTTCTCGCTAGAGGCGTTATGGTTCCCGAGGAAGATGAACTGGCAGGAAAGGTGGTCGTCTTTCCCGAGGAGGTTCAAAAAGCTATTGCTGCCCACGGGGCGTTGAAAATACACTCACAGGAAAAAATACCGGTTGATCCCTATCTTGCCGTTCAGTACCGCAACACCTGGTTTTACATTGATAACACCGATATTACCAGTAAACGAACCTTTTCCACCCTGCAGATTATCTTTCAGCTTCAGGCGCCGACAAAGGGAGCAGCAGCTCCGTTACTGACCTTGCCGGCCGGTTAGGGTGAGGGGTCCCTGTTCGACAGGCGATATTCAATATGAAAAAAATTCTATCTCTCTTCCTGTTCCTTTTTCTTCTGCCCGCCGCTATGCAGGCTGGAGAGAGCATCAAGTGCGGTTCCACCACTTCCACCCGGAATTCCGGACTGCTGGATTACCTGCTCCCCTTTTTACCACGGACAGCGGTATTGGTGTGCAGATTATTGCCGTGGGTACAGGGGCAGCGCTCACCCTGGGTAAAAAGGGGGATGTTGACTGTGTACTGGTTCATGCAAAAGACCTGGAGGTGCAATTGGTTCAGGAAGGCTACTTTGTCGACCGCAAAGAGATCATGTACAACGATTTTATCATCCTCGGGCCCAAAAATGATCCGGCAGAGCTCAAAGATACGAAGATGGCCTCTGACGTTTTCAGGAAAATTCTGGATAAAGGAACAATCTTTGTTTCCAGGGGCGACAATTCCGGTACTCACATGCGGGAAAATAAGATTTCGGATACGGCGGGAAGGAGACCTGCCGGGGAAGACAAATGGTATCTCTCTGTTGGCCAAGGCATGTCCAAGACTATCCGTATTGCCTCGGAGAAACAAGGGTATACTATTTCCGACCGGGGTACCTGGCTCTCCATGCAGGATAAGGAAAAACTGGATCTGGCCATTGTTCTTGATGGGTACCCGGCCCTTTTTAACCAGTACGGAGTAATGATCGTCAACCCTGAAAGCCGTCCCCATGTCAAGTACCATGCCGCCGGAAAATTTGTCGACTGGCTGACCTCTGCCACAGGTCAACAGGCAATCGGCGCATTTAAGGATAATTCGGGAAATATCCTTTTCACCCCTAACGCCGACTGAATCATTGTTGATCGAAAGCTTCACGAGGGCAGCGTTGCTCATTATGCGCCTCGATTCAGACCTGATCGAGATTGTCCTCCTCAGCCTCCGGGTTACCTGCACCGGCATCCTGATTGCCACCATCCTGGGTCTTGGCCTTACCCTGCTCCTGGAACTCAAAAGGATTCCAGCCCAGGGACTGATTGTTGCAGTGTTGAATACCCTGACCGGTCTGCCGCCTGTGATAGCAGGCCTGGTCCTCTATCTTTTTTTTCCCGGAGCGGTCCTTTGGGTTTTTTAGGTCTTCTTTACACCCCTTTTGCCATGATCATGGTCCAGACCGTACTGGCCGCGCCCATTGTCGCAGCTCTCAGTCATGCGGCAATCACCTCCAGCGGACATGCGGTCCGCGATACAGCCCTTGGCCTTGGAGCCACACAATTTCAGGCTGTGCTCACTGTTTTTCAGGATGCGCGATATGCTATAATGGCTGCCGTGGCGGCAGCGTTCGGCCGAGTGATGGCCGAAGTGGGGGCCGTACTCATGGTTGGCGGTAATATTGCCCATCATACCCGGGTGATGACTACGGCCATTGCCATGGAGGCGGACAAGGGCGATTTTGAACTGGCCATTGCCCTGGGCCTTATTCTTCTCGCTCTTTCTTTTTTCGTTAATGGCGTTTTGTATTTTTTTCAACGAAAGGGAAGAAAGCGATGATTGCCTTTCATGCCGGCAACATTCAAAAATCATTTGCTATGGGTATCTCTGAGAGTAGGCCCATACAGGTGTGGGCCGCTGGAGCCAAGTTTTGATAACACCCTGCAATCAGGAGAGTTTGAGCTGGTGGAATAATCATATTCGTGGTAAGTAGTTTTGTGTCGCATGGGCCTGATGTGTCACACTTTTACAAGCCCTCTGGATCCTGGTAAGCTTAAAGGTTTATAGCCTTTGGTGAATTGTTACCTCTTTTGTTCAGAAAGACCTGATGGCTGTACATAGTTCCAAGATTTTGAATATTGATCTTGCCAAATAACTCAATCAATAATGAGGAGAGAAAAGTGAAAATGAAAAAGAAGTTGCAGCATGTTCTGCTGGTGTGCAGTTTGCTTTTTGCAACTGTCTGTATCGGGCAAGCAGCCTCCTATGATTACCCGATAAGTGATCCGATTGAGGCGACGATTATATCGACACCCAAAGAGGCTATGGCGATATTGCCGAAAAAAATAAGGGTCAAGGAATATCTGACCTTTGATGTTTTTCCGGATCGGGACGTTCCTGAGGTGTTCTGGTACAACGAGAAGCTGCGGTACGCCGTTGCCTACCAGAAGGACAAGGCACCTGTTATTTTTATGATTGCCGGGACCGGTGCCGGCTATGATTCCACTAAGATGAAAATGATGCAAAAGGCTTTTTTTCAGGCCGGTTTTCACGTTGTGGCCCTGAGTTCTCCCACCCACCCGAATTTTATTGTCGCGGCTTCCAGCTCCGGAATGCCGGGTGATATTCGCTCCGATTCCGAAGACCTGTACAATGTCATGGAAGAAATGTTGGAGCGGAGCAAGAAAAAGGAGCTGATTGGAGATTTTTATCTCACCGGCTACAGCCTCGGCGGCACCCAGGCAGCCTTTGTGGCGAAATTGGATGAAGAGAGAAAGGTATTTAATTTCAAAAAAGTACTGATGATCAATCCTGCCCTGAATATTTATGATTCCGCCGTCAAGCTTGACAAGATGCTGGTGGATAATATTCCCGGCGGCATGGATCATTTTAATGATTTTTATACTAAATTGATGGCAAACATCACGAAGTCCTATGTGCATGGTGATTTTGTCGATCTTTCCCACGGCTTTTTTTACAGCGCCTATGATGCGATTCTGACCAGCCCGGAAGAAGGGAAGGCTTTAATCGGCTTTTCATTTCGTATCTCTCTCTCCAATCTGCTCTTTACCTCTGATGTCATGACACACAGCGGTTTCATCGTGCCAAAGAATCTGGAATTGACCAGCACTGATTCTCTGACGGATTATGGTAAAGTCGCGTCCAGGGGATGTGGTTTTAGCGAGTATGTTGAAAATATTCTCTACCCTGCCTTTAAAGCCAAGGAGCCGGGTTTGTCCTTACGTCAGTTTGTTGACAGAAGCAGCCTGCGTGTCATTGAAGACTATTTGAAAAAGAGTAACAAAATAGGCCTTGTGACAAATGTGGATGATATCATTCTGGCAGATGGTGATGTTGATTATTTTAAACAGGTTTTTGGCTCAAGAGCAAAAATTTATCCCCGTGGAGGTCACTGTGGCAACATGGCCTATAAAGATAACGTGGCTTATATGACCGATTTTTTTAAAATCAAATAGGGGATTAAGACAATGAAAATACAAAAAATAAATTCAATGAAAAATGTCTTGGTGCTTGGACTTCTCCTTACTCTTTTAAGTGGCTGTGGAGCAAAGCAGCCGGCCGAGCTGGAAGCGGGGATGGGAATTATTCCGCCAACCAAACCGGTGAGCGAATACGTTAAAAGCGATATCGTCTACCCCGTCGATGCCTATGATCCCTGGGAAGGCTTTAACCGGAATATGTATGTATTCAACTATTATTTTGATAAATATCTGTTCCTGCCTGTAGTGGGAGGCTATGAGTGGATCATGCCGGATTATTTTGAAGACCGAATTTCCGGCATTTTTAAAAATTTTGGCGAGATTAGAAATTTTATGAACAACCTGCTGCAGCTGAAGGGAAAGGCAACCGCCGTAACCACGGGACGATTTCTGGTTAATTCCACCATTGGTCTGTTGGGCATGTATGACCCGGCCAGTCATTGGGGAATGCCAAGGTATAAAGAAGATTTCGGCCAGACTCTGGGCCATTACGGTGTTGGCGCAGGACCTTACCTTGTATTGCCGGTTATGGGGCCATCCACCCTTCGTGATACCACTGGACTTGCTGTTGATGCGTTTGTGCGCTCTGAGGTACTGGACTGGGCGCTTGATGATGTGGACAACAAGTCCAATGTCCGGACAGCCATTGATGTCATGGAAGCTATAGATGCCAGACATCGCGTAGGGTTTCGTTATTATCAGTCAGGCTCACCGTTTGAGTATGATCTGGTTCGTAAGCTCTTTCTTGAAAAGAGAAAGATGGATATTGCCAAGTAGGGGTTCATTTAGTATAAACCACCGAATATTTGTAATAGTTGATATGGATACGGCCTCGGACGAATGGCTGTGGACAGGGAAAGGGGGAGCGCTGGTTGCCGGATAGGCAGGCATAAATTCCCATAGTTGATGGAAAGAAGATCACGGAAGGCGTGGTTGGAATAAAAGAGCTCAGAGGAGCTGGGCGTTTAGGCAAAATTAAGAATTTACAAATGAAAGGAGAACAAAAATGAAGAAATTAACTGTAATCACAATGGTAGCATTGGTGCTATCTATTTTTACCACCGTCTCTGCCCTGGCTGGGGTGGTACTTGATCGTATCGTTCAAAATGGGGAGTTGGTCGTTGGGACTTCAGGCAACCAGCTTCCTTTCAGCATCACAACCAAAGAAGGGAAGATAATCGGCCTTGATGCCGACCTTGCCAGAATAATGGCCTCCTCCATGGGTGTGAAAGTTAAATTTGATGTCATGCCCTTCTCTGAGCTGTTGACGGCGCTGGAGGCAGGTAAGGTGGATATGGTTTTGTCAAGTATGACCATTCTTCCGGAACGGAATATGAAAGTGGCTTTTGTCGGGCCTTATTTTGTTTCCGGTAAATCAATTATCACCCCGGTTAAAAAGGCAGAATCTTTAAACACTGTTGCTGATCTCAATTCGCCCGAGGTTACACTGGTTGCGCTTAAAGGTTCCACCAGTCAGATTTTTGTCGAGAAAGTCGCGCCCAAGGCCAAGCTTGTCACAACCGAAGATTATGATACGGCTTTGGATATGGTTATGCAGGACAAGGCTGATGCCATGGTGGCCGACTATCCCTACTGTGCAGTATCCTCCTATCGTTATCCGGAGAAAAAACTGGCCACGGCAGACAAACCTTTTACCTATGAACCGTTGGGTATTGCTCTGCCGGCCAATGATCCGTTGCTGGTCAACTGGGTAGAGAACTTTCTTATGACGCTTAATGGGAGCAATGGCCTGAAGACGGTGACAGAACGGTGGTTCAAGAGTCCCGCCTGGTTGAGCGAACTGCCTTAAGTTCTGAACAGTAAGATGTAAACGTAAGAGACATTCCTCAGACAAAATATGTAAGAATCTATTAAGAATGAACTCTTTCAAAGCGCATATTACCGACCTTCTGGCCTGCCCTGACTGTGATCTGCTTCTTGAGCAGAGGCATTTAGAGCCTGGCCAGAAGGCATGCTGCCCGCGGTGCGGGCATGTTCTTTACGCTCCGAAAAGGAATTCGGTTGACAAAACCCTTGCCCTTGCTCTTACTGGACTTATTCTTTTTATTCCGGCAGTTTTTTTGCCCATCATGACTCTCGATACCATGGGGTTTAAGCAGGCCGGGTCAGTTTTCGATGGTATACGGGTCATCTACGAAAGCGGCTATTTCTTTGTTGCCTTGATTGTTGGCTTGACAAGCTTTGCCTTTCCGCTTGTTAAACTATTTCTTCTTTTTTATGTCTCCCTGCATCTCAAGTTGCGGCGTTATCCCCATGATCTCCCCCTTTTTATGCGTTGCTACAGGTATCTTGATGAATGGGGTATGCTCGAAGTGTATATGATCGGTATCCTGGTTGCAATTATCAAGCTGCACCACATAGCCCATATTCATTATGATTTTGGATTTGTCTGTTTCATAGCACTGCTTTTTGTTGCCCTCGCCTCTTCCGTATCAATGGATGAGCATGAGTTCTGGGAGCGGATCGAGGAAAAGCCAGTATGATGTCAGAAAGTGAGATCATCACCGCACGTGAAGCTGGTTTTTTTCTCTGCCATGACTGCCACAAGCTTATTGAAGATCGAGGAGAAAAAATTTCGGAAAGATGCCCGCGGTGCAATGCTGCCATACATCTGCGCAAACCAAACAGCCTGACCAGGACCTGGGCTCTGGTTATCACCGCAGCAGTCCTTGCTTTTCCCGCCAATATATTACCCATTATGAAGGTGGATTTTCTTGGAACAGCAGATTATTCCACTATCATGGACGGTATTATTTATTTTTTTACGGAAGGTTCCTACGGCATTGGTATTATCATTCTCACAGCGAGCGTCTTGGTGCCCTGCTTTAAAATAATTGGTATCATTTTAATCCTGCTGTCGATTCATTTTAAATGGAAAACATGGCTCAGACACAAGACCTTGCTGTTTAGAGCTATTGAATTTATCGGCCGTTGGTCCATGCTTGATATTTTTGTTATTGCCCTGCTTCAGGTGTTGGTTAATTTCGGAAATTTAACCACCATCGAGGCGGCAATAGCAGCAACGTATTTTACCGGCGTCGTGTTATCAACCATGTTTGCCGCCATCACCTTTGATCCTCGTTTACTTTGGGATGCATAAGATTTTTTTGGATAACCACCGATTAGCGAGCTAGCGAGACATCGAGACATCAAAAAACACGAAAAGAAAGTACAAAAACTTTTGTTTGGTGAAGCGTGTTATGCCATTCAAGGTGCTGTGTTTGAAGTGTATCGTGAGATGGGGTGTGGGTTTCTCGAATCAGTATATCAAGAGTGCTTAGAGAGAGAGTTCAGGCGTCAAAAAATTCCTTTTATAGCTCAGCAGATACTTGAGTTGTTTTATAAGGGTGACCGACTGGTCCAGGTGTACAAACCTGATTTTGTTTGTTATGAAAAAATAATTGTAGAGTTGAAAGCAGTCACATCTATCGGCAGGGAGCATGAGGCCCAAGTGTTTAATTACCTGAAAGCTTCAAAGTTTCATCTGGGGTTAATCGTCAATTTTGGCCATTACCCAAAAGCCACGGTAAAAAGAATTATTTTATAAATAACCACCGATAAGCAACCTTGCTTGACATCGAGACACACAAATTAAAGCTTTTTTTCGTGTTTTTTGTGTTTTTCGTGGTTCATAAATCTTTAAAGGACATCAAATGCAACAGCCTGTAGTAAAAAAGAAAAAAGGAATTTCCCCGATCTGGATACTTCCTGTCATAGCCCTCGTTATCGGTGGTTGGCTCCTTTTTAAGGGAATCCGTGATGCCGGGGTTGATATTGTAGTCCATTTTGAAAGCGGTGAGGGAATTATCGTTGGCAAGACCCAGGTCATATTCAAAGGGCTACCTGTAGGCATTGTCAGAGGCAAGGAAATTGATCGTTCATTGAAAAATGTCGCCCTTCACATTGAAGTAGATAAGAGAGCAAAAGAACGCCTGGTTGAGGATCTCAAATTTTGGATCGTCCGACCGGAAGTGTCGGCCGGTAGAATAAGTGATCTCGGCACTCTGCTGTCCGGAAGCTATATAGCCGTTCAACAAGGTGTGTCTACAGTGCCGAGCAGGGAATTCATAGGCTTGGAAGAGGCTCCAGGTCTGCCGGAAAATGCACCAGGATTACACTTTAAATTAAAATCAGACGTATTAGGTTCCATTCAGCGCGGCACCAAGTTCTATTATAAGAATATTGTTGTTGGTGAGGTCCAGGGATATCACCTTATAGGTGACCAGGGTGTTGAAATCGACAGCTACATTGAGCCTGAATACGCCCCTTTTATTAAGACGGGGACCCGGTTCTGGAACAGTAGTGGGGTAACTATTAGTGGCGGCCTGTCCGGCTTTAAAGTGAGGGTGGAAAGCGTAGCCTCCCTCATATATGGCGGCATCAGCCTGTATACTCCTGAACAGAAGATTGACAGTCCCCAAGCTGTGAATGGTCATGTCTTCAAGCTCTATGAGGATTATTATGCGGCCGAATACGGCATTAAAATGACGTTGCAGTTGCCCGCCGCCGTAGGTTTATCCGAGGGAAACTCCAGGGTTATGTATCGTGGGTATGAGGCAGGTGTCGTTACAGACTTAACATTTAATACAGATGATCCGAAAAAGAGCGTTACGGCCTATATTCTTTTAAACCCGGAGGCGGAATGGATCCTAAGGGAGGAAACGCGGTTTTGGATCGTAGAGCCACGATTGTCTGTAAACCGGGTTCAAAATCTTGATACCCTTATTAAAGGAACCTATATTACTTTTAGTCCCGGAAAAGGTGAATTCCGTGATAATTTTGCAGTAGTAAAGCAGCCGCAAGAGGAAGAAATACTGAGACCGGGGAAATTTTTCTTTCTTGTCTCTGAGAATTCGAAATCATTTTCTGTAGGGGCGCCTGTTGTTTACCGGAAAGTGCAGGTGGGAGAAGTTGTAACTTATGACTTGACTGCTGATGGAGAATATGTAGAGGCAAAAATTTTTATTGATGAAAAGTATGCCGGACTTGTCAGGAAAGACTCTGTATTCTGGAAGGATGGCGGCATAAAGATAGATGCCGGTTTTGATGGAATACATGTGGAAACCGGCACAATGACCTCTTTGATTGCCGGAGGGGTCGCTTTTGAAAATCCTGGCTTAAAAAACAAGAAAAAAACGATTGCAAAAGCAAATTCATCGTTCACTCTTTATGAGAGCCCCCGTGCTGCAATGGAAGCTACTCCGGCCCTGCAGCCGAAAGGCCTGAATGTCCACCTCCGTGCGGAAAGTTCCAAGTCTTTTTCTGTAGGGTCGCCAATTTTATATAAGCATATCGAGGTCGGTGAGGTTACAGGTGTCCGTTTGGCGGAAAATGCAAATGATATTATCCTGGACATCTTCATAGCTGAAAACTATGCTCATCTGCTGCAAACAACAAGCAGGTTTTATGATGTCAGTGGTGTTACCGTGGAGGGAGGGCTTGCCGGTTTTGAAGTAGAGATCGGGTCTGTGCGGTCTATTTTAAAGGGCGGGCTGACTTTTTTCACCCCTGTTAAGGGAGAGCCTGTAGATGAAAAAACGACTTACATCTTATATGACGATTATCAGAGCGCTCTTGATAAAGATAAAACTGAAATCGTTCTTCATTTTGCCAGGCCGAAAGGTTTGAAGAAAGGGATTGACGTTAAATATCAGGGTGTCACTATTGGTGATGTCACAGAAGTGAAGTATGGGCAGGATTTACACAGTGTTGTTGTGAAGACCGCTGTGGAAAAAGGAATGGAAAAATTGTTTTGTGGCGATAGTCTTGTCTGGCTTGTTACTGCCGAGGTTTCTCTTGTCGGCATAAAAAATCTTGATACCTTGATCAAGGGTCCTTATATCGCAGTCATGCCTGGGGATGGTGCCCCTGTCCTGGAGCTTGAAGCCCTTGAAGAACCGCCTTCGATGATAGATGTGGGCAAAAGTGGACTCAATATTGTCCTTGAAGCCCCGACGCTCGGCTCGTTGAAGCCGAATTCTCCTGTCTATTACCGCCAGGTTCGTGTTGGTTTTGTAATGGGTTCCGCTTTATCCCCTACGGCCCAGGAAGTCCATATTTTCGTTAATATTGAAGAACCTTATACGGCCCTCATCCATGAAAATACAGTTTTCTGGAATGCAAGCGGCATTAACGTTGATGCCGGGATTTTTCGTGGGCTGCAGATTCATACGGAGTCAGTTGAGTCAATCCTTGGTGGTGGAATTGCCCTTGCAACACCGGAGGGCGAAAAAATGGGAGTTCTTGCCGGGACAGGCCATCATTTCATTCTTAAGGATAAAATGGATGAAGACTGGCTTGACTGGAAACCTGAGATAAAGCTGGTTCAACAGT
>JAOZOY010000073.1:9575-13857 GCA_029933005.1 Deltaproteobacteria bacterium | reverse complement strand
TCGTTGGTTCAAAATTCCCTTTTTCTATTAGCTCTATTATAGAGCTGTTTTATGGAGTGGACAGAATGCGGCAGATCTTTGATCTGCTGATCATAGTAGTGGCTTACCCCGATTAGAATTGCGTGATTTGCCATTTACTTCTTCTTTTACAGTCAGAGCTTGAAGCTCCTGCGGCTTCCGGGATTTTAAAAAAACGTAACTATTTAACCTTCCGGAAGTTAAGGGAAAAACCACCGCTTATTTCTCCTTTGCCTTTCGCGACACCTACCAACTGCAATTCTCCACTGGCTGACACTGATACATTTACGGTTACTTCAGATAATTCATAACCTGCCTGCTTTGAAACATCAGGGATTATTTCCTCCAATTTCATGGTAAACGCCCTTAAATTTTCTTTCAGAGTCTTCAGTTTTATTGGTTTAGGATTAAAAAAATCACCGATACCAGCTGAATCAGCATCAGGAGCCACTAGAACTTGTATTGATTTTTGATCAAAGTCATTTTCCATTTTCCCTCTCCCATAATCTCAAATTTCAACGTTTCACTTTTCACTTTTTTCTAACATCCAATTAACGTCAGAGCATTATTATGGATTTTTTTACTATCAAATGATTTTTTCAGACCGACAGTCAATACCTGCTCAAGGCATCAGCCAGCTCCTCTTTCACCTCATCCGCAAGTTTGGCCGGGGCCCTCACCCGCGCCATTTTTCCCCAGGAAAGTACCCAGCGTTTGACTTCAAGTAAATGGCTGACGGAAAATGTAAGAAGAATGCTTCTGTCGTCATTTATAATTATCTTCTGGTTCTCATGCCATTGCCGTTCCTGGATATATGGCGCGGCCTGGGCTGAAAACCAGATTTTCACCTTGTATTCCCTGTCACTCCACTGGACACCGAAACGGGTTCGGCATGTTTTTTTAAAATCAAAATCAGCGGGTATTGAAAAAACAGGGCCGGTCTGCTCCGCCTCGTTGATCCGTGACAGGGCAAAGGTGCGCATATCTTTTCTGGCGTGGCAAAAAGCAATTACATACCAATCTCCCTGATAACTCACCAGGTGATAGGGATCGATGAGTCTTTTCGTTGGCCTGGCTCCAGGTTTGGCGTGGCTGATTTTGATAGTTGATGAAGAGCGCAGTCCTGTAAAAACAATTTCCCAGACCGTTGCGGAAATCTCCGGTAGCGGTCCTTTGAAAAAAGAGAATTTATTGTCGAGAAAGGATGGGTCAACCGTAATTTTTTCAGGCAGGGATTCGGAAATTTTTGTGAAAATAGATTTGAGCCGGCTGTAAATCGGTGTGTTTTCATATTGCCGGAGAACTTTTTCCGCAATGAAAATGGCAAAGAGATCACTGTCGTTCAGGGCCATGGCCGACAGCTGATAACTGTCTTCGGTGTAATAATACCCCCTTTCCCGGGCATGGTACGCAAGCGGCGCGTCGAGCGTATTGCGTAAATAATCAATATCGCGCTGGATGGTTTTGCTGCTTACTTCCCATTGCAGACCAAGGGACGTGCAGTTGGGGAATTCTCCCGCCCTGATTTTTTTGTCAATAAAGAGAAGACGGCTGTGTTGGGGTTTAAATTTCATTTTTTTTGATTTTATTTTTTAGTAGGACTCTATTTGTCTTACCACCTTTTGTAGGATGGGTGAAACAAGATGGAAAAGCAAGAAAAAAATGAAAATGGAGGTCATCATGGGAAGAATTATGCAGATTGAGACAAATTATCAGCCGTTTCAGCCGTTAATAAGTGGAAATGATTTTTTCAGCGCTGATCCTTATGAATCATGCCGGGAAAGAGTAAGTCTGGACGAGGCCATGAAAGAGGAACTGATTGAAGTCGTTCAGGTCGATCATTTTAATCACATCCCCCAGATGAAAGTTTCCAACCATTCAGCCAGAAAAATTTTACTTTTCAGTGGCAAGGAGATTATCGGTCAGGGCGGTAAGCGTGTTCTGACGATCAGCATCACCCTGAGGCATAACGCAAGCGTTGTCATCCCGGCCTTTTTCCTGGCATCGACTTATTTTTTTGATCAGGGTATGATTTCGATTCAGAAATATTTGCATCATTTCACGGCCATGGATAATCAGGCGGGTGTGGTTTACAGGTTGAACGGCAGAGTGTCGGGCGAGCGGCATGGGGATTTTCCCCTCCGGGTTGAGGTAAGTTACAGGCACCTGAGCCGCCGTTTACGAAATTAAAATTTTATCGGCAGTCACCTTTGCGTTTTTGTGGTAAAATTGTCCTAAAAAGTAAAACCTATCAAAAAGGAAGGGCATGCCACAAGATAACCCGCTTTTGGAAATCATTCGCCGTCCTGATTTGTCTGTGCTTGGTTCAAGTATAAAAAAGCTCCCTGTCCAGCTCTGGGAAACAAGAATGTTTTTTGCCGGAGTCCAAGATAAAAAATTAAAACAGATCACCACTGCTTTTCCCGCCACCTTCCGGAAAGATCATACCACCCACCCCATCTTTGTGCTTGCCGTTCTGCCCGGATTAGCCCACACGGTCTGTCCCTGCTCTTCAAAAGGACATACCGGAAAACAGAGATATATAGCTTGCGGCTGCCTTCTTGAGATGAGAGAAACCGTCATGGACAGGGATTCCTTTCTTGTTGAAAAATATGCCTTTCCGCTGCCCGACGATCATTCATTGAGCAAAAATCTTTTTTTCCTGGGACGAGTCCCCGAGCATTGTCTTCATGGACGCGGGAGAAAAGAATAATGTCCGTGTCTGAAGGCAGAGCGATCCTGAGAGAATGGCTTCGTGATGACAAGGGGTGTGTATTTCTTGAGTTGGAGTCAAAAAAACTGGTCAGCCTGGTGAATTGTTTTGATGTGCCGGAACAGCTCAATCCATTCTTTGGACTGGACGAGGATGACCGGCTTCAGGAAGCCCGGTTTCGTCTGATTGAGGCCATTGATTCCTGTTTCAGCAAACCGGTTTCTGTTAAATTCGTTGAAATGCTGGCGCGGAAAAATTTTCGTAAAATTCTTCAACAGATAAGGTGGAGGGTGGTAAGTGGTTTCAAGGAAGCCTTGCGCCAGAAGAAAACTAATTCCTGGGGTTACGCCTACAGAAGGGCCAGGGAAATCTTTACTGCCGAAGATGATTTTTTTACCAGAAGCAAACAGTCCGCCGCGGATTCATATACTTTCTATTCCCTGGAAGATGATGTCCCTTATGCCCTCGATAATACACTTTTCCCGGAGAACAAGACAGAATATCGAGCCTGGGCCTGTCCTGAAGATATTGTGCCGGATCAGGAATGTTTTTTCGGTCAATCAGATATTCCCTCCTTTCGCAGAAACCATTTTATTCTTCTTGGCAAACTGTTCTGGAAGGATGCGCTGACGCGGCTGGGCGGAAAATATTTTCTGCCGGTCAGGGAATTTATTCATTATCTTTCCGCCTTTTATTACTGGCTGCAGCCATCGGCTCCGGCCTCTTTTGTAGATGTGGACATTGAAAACAGGCTGGACCCCTCCCCGTTTCCGGATGATCCGAGCGCCCTGACAGGCTCAGGGTATGGCGTCCTTGCCCGTCAGTTGACGGATAACTGGATAGAAATGGAAAGAGTCGTTTGCTATTATAAATATTTTTATAAAGAAAAAATGTCAGATGTCAAGCTTGCAGGTGAGCTGGACACAACAAGATATTTCATTAAACAGGCCGATGACAAAATCAGATCCCAGCTTGAAAAATTTTGTCACTCTTTTCTGCCCGGTCCGGGCATGGCTGAGCGGGACAGGGATGATGCCCTGTGTTTTTTGGAAGAAGTAAGAAAAATTTGCAGAAAATACAATCAAGACCGTATTCACCGGCTGAAAGGAGTTGTTGTCAATGAGTAACGAAAACTGGGAATATGAGCTTGCCTGGCAGCAGATCTGGCAGGAGCGGAGCTGTCCGCCGGAGGAAATTTTGTTTGGTGAAAAAAATGATGAACTGGCTGCCCATCTTGAGTTTTGTCCTGCCTGCCGGGAAATGCGCAAACAGGCCAAAAAAGAAGATGATGCGCTATACAAGGATTTTGGCCGCAGACTGGAGAATATTTTTTCTTCTCCAGTAAAAGAGGAAATTCTTCCAGCCCAGATTCGGGCCATAAAAAAAGATCAGGGCGGCTGGGGAGAGAAAATGCGTTATTATTCTCCCCCACTTGTCGTCATTATTGATGATCTTGACCAATGGGCTGTCCGAGCCGCTCAGATTCATGAGACAACCCTGTTTACCTGGCACGGCGATATTCCATTGGGGAAGGATTTTGAAGGCTATGCC
>JAOZOY010000073.1:0-9475 GCA_029933005.1 Deltaproteobacteria bacterium | reverse complement strand
CCTGTTTACCTGGCACGGCGATATTCCATTGGGGAAGGATTTTGAAGGCTATGCCGAAAGCTGGAATGTCTACCCCGTGAGGAAAAAGGATCTGTCACACTGCCGGGGCGAGGTTGATGATCAGGCTCTGGCGAAGATTCGTCGGTCTGCAAACAACAGTCGCCATGAAATCAGGCTGGGATCGCTTCTCTACAATTTTCGCCAGCTTGAAATTGAAACAGGCTATTTTTTTTCTTCCCGTACGGTTTCTTCACTCATGGAGAAATATGAAACGGTTGATGATACTCTGAATCAGGGCAGCAAGGTAAAAGGTTTTTTCAGAAAACCTCCAACTTCTGCAACCACGGCCGCCCTTGCCCAAAGCAGCTTTATCCCTCCCGAAAAGATTATTTCATTGCAGGATTATCTGCTCCGCTCCCGGTTTGGCGAAGAACGGAGAGCCGCGGCCACTGCTGAAGTTTTTTATTTCAGCGGCCCGTCCCTTGGCGTAAACAAGGATAATGAGCAAGTTGTCACGGTTATTCATGGCCGGTATAATCCACCTGATTATAATCCGCTTGATCATTCCATGGCCTTGGAGGGATTTTTCGACGCGTTGCTTCCCAAAGAGATTTCTGAAGATCAGGCTGCTTTTGCCTGGCTCCTTCCTGGTGGCACCCTGGTTCCTGCAGAGGATTTCTGGTTTGATCGGCAGGAACGGAGTTTTAATGTTATTTTTGCCGATATTCCTTCCAGGTTTGCCGCCGAAAATGGCCGGCTTCGTTGCTGTGTGATTGAGAAAGGGATTAGAGACTATGTCCGGGATTGAAACCTGGAACAGATTTGCCCGCAAGGCCGCACGAAATTTCCGCGCCTGTCGCGGGGTTATCCGCAGTCCTCCCGGCCCGCTGCCGCCGGATCAGACCGCTTTGGATTCCTGCCTCAATCATCTGTCGCCAAATGAACAGCAACATCTATATCGCTACATCCTGGCCACCTGCCTGCTCATGGACTTCCCCAGGCCCGACTGGCTGATCAGCCGGCTGGAAAACATGAACTATTGGCCGTTTTCCTTGAAAGAGCTGTTGGTCTGCCCTTGGCTTAATGTTTCGCTTCTGGTTCAATCCGGCGAGGAAGGGGATTGTGTCCGGCTTCTCTGCGGTCTGCGAGAAAAAGGCAGCGGGCAAATCGTCTTTTTTGCAAACCAGCAGGATTTTTTTGATTCGGCGGGCCGCGAGGCTATCCGCATGATCTGGCGTCATTATCCTCTTGTTGATCTGTCCAGGCATGATTTTCTAATTTTACCCCTTTTTGCCCCGGCATCGCCACTGAGCGGTTCATCCCTTGGTCTGGCCGTTGCCCTGGCTCTGTATTTCCTTCAATGTCACCTGACCTGGCCCCGGGGGCTTTATGCCACTGGTCGGCTCGATGACGCATTTGCCATCCATCTCGTCTGCGGTCTGAAAGAAAAGTTTGCGGTGGTACATCGCGAAAGCCCGCTCCTCTTCCTCTATCCCGCTGCCAGTCGGCAGCAGGATTTGCCTGAATCATGCTGTTCTGTCTCAGACTTTACTGAAACGCTGGAATATGTCCGCTGGTTCCAGGAAGGGGTGCATGGTGATTTTCATTTTTACAGATCCTGCCTGACAGATGAGAACCGTTTTTTCGCCAATGTTGACAATCTGCCGGTTCCTGTGCTGCAAAAGGCAATCAGTGAACAAAATCTGCCGTTTACGACAGATGATATAAAGGAGCTGAATCTGTGGCGCAGGACAGTTAAAGCTTTCAGGAAATTAAGCAGGAATGTGGAATCCGGACTCGTTTTTCAGCAACTTGTCACGGAAAAACTGTTTAACGAAATCATATCACTTTCAGATGATCATGCCTATTGGGCCTTTTTCTGGAGCACTTCTTGTGTGGCCCTGGCAAACCATTCAGGCGATCCGGTCATGGCTGATAACTGGAGCGAGCAAGCCGTGTCCCTGCAAAACGTTGTCGATCCCGAAGAATTCGCGGGTTTTATCATCAAAGCTGAAGTCATTAACAAGCGCCATAATCGTTATATTTTTCGGAAAGACTTGCCGGAACGTTTTAAGAGGGCTTTCCGGCAATGTGCAGGCAGCCGGGCCGGGCGGTATGTCTGCGCCTCTTTTGAGGGGACCATTGCCCAGAATTTTGCCTTTTGCGGCCCGGAAAATCTGACCGCCGTCAATTACCATATTGACAGGGCGCTGCAACAATTCGGCCCCAAACACGGCATGGAACAAAAGCGGCAATACTGTTACCGTGTCTATGCCTGTCTTGATGGCAGCGAAACGAGGCAGGCGGAAGCCGCCCTTTGTTCCTACCTGGAGATTGGTGAGAATAACTCAATCGTTGAAATGTTTCAGGAGACAAAAGGAAGGATCGGGTTTCATTTCAAACCCCTTGCGGAAAATGACAGACCCTTCTGCTGGGCCGTGCTGATCCGTTTTCTGGCAGACACGGTAAACCGGGAAGAGACTGCGGAAATTTGGCCCGTCTGCCGGGTCATGCTGAAAGAGATTACAGCCGGCAGCATGCATTGCCATCCCTGGCAGCTGACCCTTTATAACCTTGGCCGCATCGCTGTGCAGGCAGGTGAAAAAAAGAAGGCACGGCAATGCTGGCACAGGGCAAAAGAATTATGTCTGCGCATCGGCAGAACGACCCGGCCCATGGCCCTGCTGCCCTTGAGCATGATGCAGGAGCATTACATGATTGTTGATCGTGCCGAGGCGGTATCGTTATTAGCCGAGATTGAAAATCAGCCGAAAATGTTCTGTTCGGAGCATTTTAAGCCTCTGTTCGGCAAACCGGCACAGGCGGCTTTGCAAATGGTGACTGAAAATCCGGGACGGTTTTTCCCGTTTAATTATCGGTAGGAGACATGAGATGGAAAAGAGAAAATGCGATTTTATGATATGCGTTTCCACCAGACAAAACACCACTAATCTTGTCCCTTTTTTGCAGTTAAATGGCAAGAAAATGATCATTTTAGAAACGAATCATTCCTGTAAGCAGAAATGGGGTGAAAATTTTAAGAAAGTTCTGCTGGATCATGATAAAGATGCCTGTCTCCACGGCCTGGGTGAAGGCGACAACCTTGAAGAGATGATCAACGTCATACATGATTGTGTTGTCGATGTCCCTGAGGTCTGCTGGAACATCGGCGGAGGGCAGAAAATGCAGCAGACAGCTCTTCTTTCTGTATTCAGGCAGAGAGTGCAGAAGGGTTGTGACGATTGGGCCTGTTATGCTGATCCGGGTGCCCGCAAACTTTTTGTGATCACAGACGAAGAAGACCAGCGGAAAAGTGAAGCGCAGACGATAACTACCCATATCCAACTTTCTGATATTCTGACAATCTTTGGCCTCCGTATCAAAGAAAAAAGCAATAAAAAGCATTTGTGGAGTGCCCAGAAAGACAATGTTTTCCCGGATAATGATACTTTTCAAAATGTGGCCTGCAATGACTTTATGGATAATGGGAAAAGGCAGGAATTATTTGGTTGGTTCATGAAAAAACTTGATCTTGAGGCAGTTGCAGATGCTGATAAGGCACATAAAATACCCGGGAAATTATATGGTTACATTAAGCAAACAAAGAAGTTAGACAAGAAAGTTTCCAAGTTTGTAAAAAAATTCAGGGACGCCCATCCAAAAGATACCGGCAACATGTTGGTATCTAAATTACCTAAAGAACTTTTTGAAACAATTTTACCTGAAATCCTGAAAGAAGAAAGTGAGAAACATGAGCATGAAAAGCCTGCAGAGCTTAAAGGACTTAAAAATAATTTTCCGGATTATTTTGAGATCATAGTCCAAAAGAAAATTCAGAATATCCTTACAAAAGCAACGTGCGAGCATCATGTCTGTGAAGCTTGGGCCAATGTTCGCGTTGAGGAGATAAAGACCGGCAAGGAAATTGCCGAGTGGGATGTGGTTCTTGTCACCAGTTTTGGCGCCATGATTATCCTTGATGCCAAAACAGGTGTTTTTCCGCAAAAAGATGAAGATGCCCGTCTTTATAATCTGGAGAAGGCCTCGGGGTTTTATGGTGATTTTCAGGTTGTTCTGCCGTTTTTTTGGGAAGATGTCAAAGAAGATGGTTTTTTTGACTCAAAAGATGGGAAGTGGCAGAAACAGCGGCGGATCCCATTGAATTTGCATGGACGTGGCAGTCGCTTCATGGCCGTGATGGATATGGATGACTGTTATGTATGGCAGGAAAAAGGAAAACATCTTGCCCTGAGTAGAAAAAAGCCTGATTCGGGAAAAGAGGCGGTAAAGGTGGTTAATGTCGATCTTTTTTTAGAAAACTTGCGTTTGAAGCGATGATTTTAAAATTACCAAGAAAATGACAGTTGTGTAGGGTGGGCATTGCCCAACAATAATCTGTTATTGATGTGAAAGTGTCAACCGGGCAATGAAGGATGCTTAAACCATAGAGCCGCTGAAATCATTTATGCCGTCAATGTGATAAAGCGCCAGGGGCAGGGGAATAACCGGCAGGCCGAATATTTCTCCACAGGTCAAATTCTTGCTCCAGATTCGGCCATGGGGGTATTTGCTGATTTGTTTCAGTTCAGCCGGTCGGAGTTGCGTTGTCCATTTCACCTCAATGGGCCAAAAACGGTTTTCCTCAACACAGGCAATATCAACTTCACCCCTGGCCTTGATATAATAGGTGGGATGAAATCTCCGGCAGTGACTCACCGCGCAGGATTCCACCAGGCGGCTTGCCAGGACAGGATCGTCAAGGGTGTTTTGTATTATATCATTTTTGTTTGTTCGTCCCGTTGTCACCCAGGCATGCAGGGCATGGAAAATAAAGGGGTCGGTGAACATGAGTTTTTTGGCCTTTTTAGGAGCCGCGCCTAAGCGGTCTTCCTGGAGAGCGGATTGAATAAAGGCCGCGTCCATGGACACCAGTAACTGAACATAATCGGCCACGGTTTTGGGATGGTCAATGGACATGTCGGCAAGCAGGTTGTTCCAGGTAATCTGGGAGCAGTACCTCCTGATAATGGCGGAAATGACTTCGTGCAGGTAATGTTCCTGGCGTCCCCGTTTAAGTACATCGCCGCGAATCCAGTCAGAGTAGGTATGTATGGTGGCCGGCAGGATGCTTCCGTGTGCGGCCAGATCGTTCATGGCTGTTAAAAAACCGCCGTGCATGAGATACGCTTCAAAACCTTTAAACAGAAGCTGCATAACTTCAGCCGAGGTTTGCAGGGGATGAGTTTTGAGCATCTGTTGCTGGTCATCGTTCAGAATACCTTTAAGCTGGATGGTCTCGGCAAAACTGAGTGGATAGAGATGAAAATCAACTGTCTCCGCCTGTCCTCTGCGGCCGGGAAAACGCATGCGGGCTTCGTTGATAATCACCATGTCAGAACCGGTCAGCAATAAAATAATATTGTCCAGCAGACCGGCATCGGCCAGATATTTAACGCCCTTGTCCCACTGGCGGATGTAAGTCACTTCATCGACCAGCAGATAGGTCAGTGATTGACTGTTTTTCGGTAGATCGGTGATCATCCTGACTAGGGTATGATGATCATCAATCAACTCGCCGCTGAGATAAAAAATCGAATAAGGAGGAGCGCCGTCGGTAAGAAGTTGGGCCATCCATTGCTTGAGCAGAGTTGTTTTCCCCACCTGTCTTCCACCGGTTACCGTGTAAATGCCCGGTATATCGGGAAAAGATTTCAGCAGCGGAGAATGATAGACCAGCGGCTGACCGCGAAGACGGCGCAGGTTCGGGTCAAGGAATTCAAAGGAATCAGCATCTTCCAAATGGCTGTTATGGGGGGCGAATCGTTCATCCATAGTTGTTATGATAAGATGATCAGATAAAGTTGTCAATTGTGAATGAATAAATTTATTCAGTGCTCAATGAATAAATTTGCTATTGAGTTGCGCCGAACCAGGCCGGTTACGCAATTTGCTGATTATTTTGAGAAAATTTCCAAAAATTTTTACAATTTTCATTTTAAGACCATAAGAGATGGGCAAATGAAAACAGAAAATTTTAATCCCACATATCTTTTTGGCAATCTGGCAATAAGCCGTCACAGGTTTAAATTACTTTTTGATTCAGGCACCAAAGTGCCGTATTTCCCGAGCCTGTCCCTGCGCGGCCTGCTGGGCTGGTCGCTTCAGGAGACAGTATGCCCGTTTTTGCGGCAAAAAAAATTTGAGTGCAAAACATGTATTGTCCGGGATAACTGCCCTTATTTTTGTCTTTATGAAAAGAAATCCGTATTTCCCGGGCTATCTGAAGCACCGAAAGGGTATATGCTTTACTCACCGCCCGGACAACAGGGCAGGGAAATTGAGTGTGAGTTGACCCTGTTTGGCAGCTGCGCAAAATTTTTGCCGTCCATGAGAGAGGCTCTTTTTGTTAGTGGGAAAAAAGGCCTGGGCCGGAGCAGGAACATTTTTCAGATAACGGGCTGGCAGGAGCTCACCCCCGCGGAAGACACGTCTTTGCCGCTCTCGGCTGCCGCTCACAAAGAAACTTCCAGGCCGTTTTCTTTGTCCGACTGGTTAAACAATTCCGGTCCTATCCGAACGGTTCATTTTATCACACCGGTACGGCTGCGGAAAAAAGGGAAATATATTTCAAAAATGGACTGGCCTTTTTTCTTTTCATCACTGGCCCGTCGGCTGGAGACCATTAACATGCTGTATGGCGACGGTATCGGTTTTGGCCGGGAAAACTGGCTTGCAGCCATGGAAGAATTTTCTGCCTGGGAAAAACCGGTCAGCAAGATGAAATGGCTTGATCTGGCTCGTTACTCAAGCCGCCAGCAAAAAAAGGTGCCCTTGGGCGGGCTTTGCGGCACCATCAAAATCGAAACAAATTGTCCTGCGCAAAACCTATGGTGGCAAATCGCTGAATTGATCAATGTTGGTAAAGGTGCGGTACTGGGTCTTGGCAGGGTGGAGACGGATATACAAGGTAAGCAACCTTGATGGTCTCGTAAAAATTACATTTCGCCGATTTTCCGTCATTCCCGCGCAGGCGGGAATGACGGAGCAGGGGACTTTTTACGAAGCCATCAACCTTCATTTTAACAGGAGAAAATTATGGGCATATCTCTTTCACGATTTTATCAAAAGGAGCGGATCGAGCTGGACTGCGAGATTGTAACTCCCATGTTTCTCGGCAACGCGGAACAGGAAGCTGAACTTCGGGGGGCACCGTTTAAAGCGTTATTGCGCTATTGGTGGCGGGTTGCCGCCGGCCGGGACAAGACGTCTGAGCAGTTATTTGCCGCAGAATCCAAAATTTTTGGTGACGCGGGGGATGAACTGGGAAAGGGACAGGTCAGTATTGCCGTCTTTCCCGCGACAAATGATTCGCTGCGAAGTTCAAAGGATAATTTTTCAAAAAGTAAAATTCGCCATCCGGAAGTGAAAGGCGGTCAGACTGACGCGTTGGGCTATCTGGCAGGTATGGGCTTGATGCACTATAAAAAAGGTATTCTGCATTCCTATTTTCCGGCGGGACAGAAGTTTAAATTAGTAGTTGATGTTTCTGAAGAAGGAAGGCGGCAACTGAAAAAATCTATGTCATTCCTGGCAAAATTTGGCGCTATTGGCAGTCGTTCCCGCAATGGCTGGGGGTGTTTTCAAACCGTGTTTGCCGGGAATTCGAAAAATTTGTTTGACACCATACCTTTTGAGAATGCTTTCTCCAAAGATTATCCCAATACCCTTGGTCATGACAACAAAGGCCTGTTGCTTTGGCAAACAGGACAGGCGGCAACAAGCTGGGAAAGATGTATGCGGGATCTGGCTGAAATTTACGTGCAGACAAGAACATTTTTTCGCTTTACCGGCGGTCAACCGCATCCAGCCCAGCAAGACAGGCATTTGCTTGGCTATCCGGTAACTAATCATTCAGTAGGGAAGTGGGGCAAACAAGGCCGCCACGCCTCCGCCCTTCGGCTCCTTGTCCGTAAACAATCAGACGGTTACCGTGGCTTCATTCTTCATTTGCCCCATCTGTTCAGCAAGACAATGTGGCCTGGAGATGTGGAGCGGCAGAAGAAAATCTGGCGCGATGTACATGGCAGGCTTGATGAACTCATGAATCGGGCAACCCTGGAGGAATTATAATGACAAAATTTAAACAAGGCGCAGATTACTGGGACAGGAAAACCGCAAATTATCTGCATGATCCTCCTGATAAAGCATTGCGAATTCAAGGCCATGAGGAACGTACCCTTGGACTGTTGGAGGAACTTGGCTTGGACGGTGTTCTTGATAAAAGCACCTATCAACGTGCTGACATCATTGCAGCGGGTATGGATAGAAATACTATGCCCGGTTACTCCTCTGATGTTAACAAAAATGGGGCGATTAATTTCTGCCAAAGTCCGCAGCTGACTCACCCAACCGGTCGGGAAAAATCTCTCACGCTTGATATTGATCTGCCTCAGGATCAAACAGCCATACGAAAGCTGGTTCAGGAAATCCATACCCGCATGAAAGAGATCATTCAAAATGATCTTGACCCTGCAGGAGGCGGCGGACTTTCCGACCTCTATAAAAATGATCCTGATTCCTATTCCGCAGCAAGATTTCATTATCTGCATCATGTGTATCGCCGGAGACTGGTTGACAAAAATGTGGCTGGATTTGGAGCTGCCTGGCATCGTATGCCGGCCGATACCAGAATACCGGACCATTCAATCTGGCAGCATGCCGGTCTTGTCTCCGCCCTTGCCTCCTGTTTTGAATTGTCAGATGAAAGCAGGGCAAGTCTGATGGTGTTTTCCATCACTCCCGTACAGGATTTTATCGGCAAGGCCCGTAAATTAAGGGATTTCTGGAGTGGTTCCGTCATTTTGTCATGGCTGGCCTTTGAGGGAATCAAGGCGATTATTCATAATCTTGGCTCGGACCATGTTCTTTACCCCAGCCTGCTTGGCCAGCCTCTGGTTGAGTCTCATCTGGGCGCTGATACTGTTTGCGGCCTTGAGCGATTTTTTAAATCATCGTCAAACCCTGAAGCCGCCTCTTTTCCCAATAAATTTGTTTGCCTTGTTCCCAAAGGGAAGGAGAAGGAACTTGCCGGGGAAATAGAAAAGGCGATAACCGATGCCTGGCTTGAGCTGGGAGAGAAAACCCTGGAAATGGTGGAAAATACCATTGGACAAAAAGATGACTATTTGCGGCAGCAATTTGATCGGCAGCTTGGATCATATTGGGAATTCCAATGGGCCGCCTCTCCGGTGGTGCGAGGCGTTGATCTGCCGCTGGCGTCCAAAATGCTGCATGAAGATGTATTGGCCCGGCCTGTTGATATTTTTGACCGGTCAAAGCAGTTTTTCTCAAATCAGAGCGGTGAAGGCCCACTATACGCCGTCAGCCATGCTTTGGCCCAGGGTATGCTGGCAGCCGGGAAAGGATGCCGGACAAATAAACGATCAGACGAGCCAGGCATTAAATGCAGTCAGTT
>JAOZOY010000072.1 GCA_029933005.1 Deltaproteobacteria bacterium | reverse complement strand
GGTATCCAGATTAAAATGACCGCTGACTCCCAATATCCTGACATCCTGTTTGAATGGCGAAAATATTCAGTATATGATCAGCAGAATAACCTGCTTGGTTGCATGCTGTATGGTGCTGCCGCCTGGCAAGTGGCCGATAGAGACCAATTTATCGGTTGGGATGAGGTCGCCCGAAAACGGGGCCTGTCCCGCATTGCCAATAACATGCGATTCCTAATCCTACCCTGGGTGCGTGTTCCGCACCTGACCAGTCACCTGTTAGTGGCAACTCGGCGACGCCTGTCCAAGGATTGGCAGGAAAAATATGGCCACTCGATTTTATTATTAGAGACGTTCGTTGAGCAGGTCCGTTTTGCAGGCACCTGCTATCAGGCTGACAACTGGATCCGCGTCGGTAAAACCCGTGGACGCTGTCGCAACCTCAACAGCGGTGACCCCACGGTACCTGGCTCTACCCATTATGTCGTAACTTTCGCCAGGAACTCACGGTACCGACAAGGAACAGGGTAAATGGTTGACGTACCTGACAGGAACCTACTTCCCCTCATCACGGAGGCAGAACAAACACCGACCGTGCGTCTTTTGATGGTCTTTATCGAACAGCAGCAAAAGACTATCCTGAAACAACATACGGACATTGAAGCACTGAAGGCCGAAGTAGCACGATTCAAAAAATTTCCCAAAAAGCCAAAGATCAGGTCCAGCAAGAGGCACTTGACTGGGTTCACACCACGATATGGGAGATCTTCTCGGATCTGAAGCGGTACAAAATGAAGCAAGATACTGAGCTGAAGGCAGCGATTGAAGCTGATTTTGATGAACTATGTAACGCCCAAACATCTTTCGCTACTTTGAATCAGGCGCTCAAACGATTGGCAAGCAATGCGGTCCGATATTCCACTGCAAAGCAATCTGAGTGAATATGTCGTCAACATATTAAACTAAAGGCTATAATTATTATACTATATTTTTTCATATATTGCAAGCGATATTTTGTCATTTACATGGGTGCAATTTTTGTTGAAAAAGAGAGAACCTAAGTATGGATAGAGTAATTTTAGTTAATTATCATAAAGATAATAATAATTACTGCAAGAACTTCAGTCTGGTATTTGTCACATGAAAATATTGCACATGAACGTTACAAGATACAAAAATCTGATTTTCTAGTTTTTTGGGGAATAGAAGGGGAGACTGAAAAATAAAAGTACAAAGAAGAAATTTTTTCCGGACGTTACCTTAGAGGGAAGGGAGAGAATCGATCATGGATTTCCATGATTTCGGGAATGTGCTGGAGGAAGAGGTCAACGAGTTCAGGATCGAAGTGGTGTCTTTTTCCCTGGTATAGTTCGCCGAAGGCGTCATCAGCCGGCCAGGCTTTTTTATAAGGCCGTTCCGAGGTCAGGGCATCAAAAACATCGCAGATAGCGGCAATTCTGCCGGAAAGAGGAATCTTATTATCATGAAGTGAATTGGGGTAACCGCTGCCATCCCATTTTTCATGATGGGTTAAGGCAATGGTTTTCGCCATTTTCAGTAATTTTGAGTTGTTACCGGAGAGCAGCTTCGCGCCGATAATGGAGTGACTTTTCATTAACTCAAATTCTTTAGGAGTAAGGGGGCCGGGTTTCTGGAGAATGTTTTCAGAAATACCTATTTTTCCGACATCATGCATGGGAGCTGCGTGGAACAGAAGGGTTCTTTGCAAGTTATTCAGGCCGGCGGCCTTGCCGAGAATATTGCAGTAATGACTCATTTTGGTTAGATGGATGCTCGCCTGGTTATCCCGTAACTCGGTGGCCTTGGCTAAACGGTAAACGATTTCAAGCTGGTTTTTCCAGATCTCTTTTTCCTGCTTTTCCAGAAGCTGATCAAGATGTTCGCGTTCCTGTCTAAGCTTGTTGCCTGCCTCTGCACTTTGTTCCGCCTCTTTCATTTCTTTCGTGACACAGGTCAGGCCGCCCAGGGAGAGACAGATGTTGTCATCGGCAAAACTTTCAATGTTTGCCTGATCTTTGAGCCAGACAATTTCCCCGGTATGAAGAGCGATTTTATAGATGGCCTCTACGGAGCCGCTATGTTTCGATTCCCGGCGTAATGTTTTACGTTTGCTTGCCAGATTTTTCTGTTGAATTGATTTTTGTCGGATATTTTCTTCTTCGTCCCGGCAGACATAGACGCTTCGTTTGATGATACTGTCGGCAAGAACCCGGGCCGTTTTATCTGCCGGACAGCCAAGGAGCTCTGGCAGGCGTGAACCGACAAATTCATACCATATAACCTCATCGTCTTCCCGCCAGGCGGAAATATAAGGAATTGATGGATTGTTGGGGTTGTCCAGGGCGCGGAACTGGCTGAGACACTCCACCACTCTTTTTTTTAAATTCGGGCTGCAGGGATCCTTTAAAATTGAGCCACAATAGCCCGGGTCGATAAGCCAATCTGAATCTTGTGGATAGGACATGCTGAGTATCTCTTGTTGGGTAATATCCCAATCAGCTGCGCTGAAGGGGCTAAAGCAAAAAAAGAACCACAAATAGACACGAATTTACACTAACTCACTAAAACAGAAGAGGGTTTAGAATTTGTTAGGATAAGTGCCTTGTCAGTAGATATAACTATCTTGTTTCAAAAAATATTTCTGAGTTTCTCGGTAAATATTCGGCTTGTGTGAAAAAGTTTCGAAAAACTCGGTCTGTAAATGTTTGGATAGTGCCCCAAGTTCGTTCAAGTCGCCTTGCGAGCTATATTAGTCATATGTGAGTAAGACGAATCGGACGAAATTGGGGTGCTAGCCGAATATTTACGTTTCTCGGAGTCTTCTTTTACCTGTTTGTTATGACAGCTTCTCAGGAGTAAGGCACTAATTTTTTTTATTTGAGTTTATTAGTGTTTATTCATGATTAAAAAAATATCTATGGTTTCATGTAAGTGCAAAGTCATTACTATTATTATAGCAATGCTATTTTGTCCGGAAGTCAAGGGAAAAAGAAAGTGATTTTTTAAAGTATTCTCTTTTTTCTTGCTTTAACTCTCCTGCCTGGCTATTCTATTAAATTTTTTGGTGGCATCTCGCCTGTAAAATCAGCAAAAGTGATTCAATATGCAACAGGACAAAATCAGGAACGTGGCAATCATCGCCCATGTTGATCATGGGAAAACAACCCTTGTGGATCAGTTATTCAAGCAGAGCGGCATGTTCCGGGAAAATCAGGATGTTGCCGAACGACTGATGGACTCGATGGATCTAGAGCGTGAACGGGGTATCACCATTGCCTCGAAGAATGGTTCTTTTCTTCACAAAGATTACTGGATCAATATTATTGATACCCCTGGACATGCGGATTTCGGCGGCCAGGTGGAACGGGTTTTACGCATGGCAGACGGTTGCCTGCTGCTTGTTGACGCCCAGGAAGGTCCTATGCCCCAGACCTATTTTGTTTTGAAAAAGGCTCTGGCCATCTCTCTGCCCATTATCGTTGTGATCAACAAGATAGACAAGCCCGCCGCCCGCTGCGACTGGGCTGTTGATCAGGTTTTTGATCTTTTTGTCAAGCTCAACGCCCCGGATGAGCTTCTTGATTTTCCCGTGGTTTATGCCTCGGCCAAGGAAGGATATGCCCTGTATGAACCTGATGGTTCCGGCTCTGACATGGAACCTGTTTCCGAGATGATCGTCAAGCATATTCCGCCGCCTGTCGGCGATATTAATGCCCCCCTGCAGATGCAGGTCAATACCATTGATTACTCACCCTATCTTGGCCGCTTGGGTATCGGCAAGGTGGTGAACGGCCATTTGCAGGTGAACCGGGATATTGCCGTGGCCCGGCGGGACGGATCCGTGTCTCCCATCCGTATTTCCAAGATCTTTCGTTTTGAGGCGAACGGCCAGGTTCCCGTCAAGGAGGCTAAGGTCGGGGAGATCGTCGCGGTAGCCGGCATGGATGATGTTACTGTGGGCGTAACCTTCACCGATCCCAATGATCCCCGGCCCCTGCCTTTGATTGAGATTGATCCTCCCACCCTTTCCATGAATTTTATCCCCAACGATTCACCCTTTGCCGGTCAGGATGGGAAATATGTCACCTCCCGTCATCTTGAAGAACGTCTACGAAAGGAGACCCTGGCCGATGTCGCCCTGGTGGTTGCGCCGCTTACGGACAGTATCGGCTACAAGGTTTCGGGCCGGGGAGAATTGCATCTTTCCATTCTTATCGAGAAAATGCGGCGGGAAGGGTATGAGTTCCAGGTCACCCGACCCCAAGTCATCATGAAGGAAGAAAATGGCCTGCAGCTTGAGCCTTACGAAGAGTTGACCATTGATGTGGATGAACAGTATCAAGGTACGGTAATTAAAAAGCTTGGTCGTCTCAAGGGCAGGATGGAGGAAATGCGAAGTGAAAACGGCATGGCCCGGTTGGTTTTTACAATTCCCACCAGGGGGTTGCTGGGCTTTCGTGCGGATTTTATGACGGATACAAAAGGCATGGGCATAATGAACTACGTGTTTGCCGAATACGGCCCCTACGCCGGTGACATCATTAATCGGGTTAACGGGGTTTTGGTAGTGAAGGAAGCCTGCACAACTGTGGCCTATGCCCTGTTTAATTTGCAAAACCGGGGGAAATTGTTCCTGGGGCCCGGTGTCAAGGTATACCGGGGTCAGATTATCGGCGAACACAGCCGGCCAAGTGATCTTGTGGTCAATCCGGCCAAAGGCAAGAAACTGACCAATATGCGCGCTTCTGGAACCGATGATGCTGTTATCCTGACCCCTCCCGCCAATATGAGCCTGGAAGATTGTATTGCCTATATCAACGATGATGAATTGGTGGAAATCACTCCCAAGGTGATCCGGTTGCGGAAAAGGTAAAAGGCAAAAGCAAGGGACAAATGGGGAGGATTTGAGGAAAATAGCTTGATTTTTTTTCGTAAGTAGAGACAATATTCCTTTTGTCCCTTATAAGTTAAACCTCCAGCACGGTTTTTTCCCCGAATCGATCTTGCAATGCCTGATCAAATTCTGTCATTAGGTCGTTGATTTTGCGCTCATCCTCAGACTCTCCCAGAGGGAAATTCTGGCCATTGATTTTTTTGATATTGGAGAAAAAATCGGCAATTTTCATCTGGCTCACCGGCATGGCCGGTAAAAAAGACTTTTCCTTATCCACGGTTTTGATCAGGTAACCGATTTTACTCAAGTTTGAAAGCGTTGTCTGAACCATCTTTTGCGGTAATCCCAGTTCAAGGCTAATTTCCTCAGATGTCAGCCTGTCTCTGTTCTCAAAGTGCCGGCAAGCGCTTTGTAAAACGAGAAGGGCAATTTTTTCCACTACGCCGAATTGAATTTTTTTATCAAAATCCAGGGGGTGGTGGTGGGAGACATTCTGGCAGGAAAAGGCAATGATCGCACCGGTCAGGACGATGATCCAGCTGATATAGACCCAGAACATGAAGATCGGTACGCTGGCAAAGGTGCCGTAAATGGCATTGTATTTGGCTACTACCACCTGAAAATGGATGAGTCCGACTTGGCTCAGATGCCAGGCTGAACCGGAGATCGCACCGCCGATAAAAGCCGGGAAAAATTTGACCTTGGTGTTGGGGATAAAAAGAAAAAGAAAAGTCAGGACCAGAATACTGGTCAGCCAGGGCAGAGAAAAAATAAAAAGTTTCATGGCCCCGGCAAGCAGGCCGATTTCAAGAAGTTTCTGGGTAATTGTATTACTGTTTAGTGATGTGGATAAGCCCAGGGAAAGAAAGAGAAGAATCGGGCCGAGAAGCAGGACCGAGAGGTAATCGCTGAATTTTCTAAAGATAGATCTCGGTTTTTTGATCAGCCAGATTTGATTAAAAGAGGACTCAATGCAGCTGATCAGGGTAATGGACGTATAAATGATAAAGACCAGACCTGTATAGCCAAGGGCGGCAACATTAGTGTTGGTGACATATTCAACAATTTGCGGGATTAGATCCTGAGCAATTTCACCTCCTAAAGCCTGCTTGAGCAGAAGTGGCTCAATTTTTTCCTGGATTCCGAATCCCTTAGCCACTGCAAAGATCAGGGCCAGCAGGGGAATCAGGGAAAAAATAATCTGAAAGGACAAGGCCATGGCATGGGTCGGTATTTCTCGCGAAAATGGGGAGCGCACCGTCATGAACAAAATCTTGAGAAGGCGAAACCACAGCCGCCTGGCATAGGACAGGTTTTTTTCCCTGGTCTGCCAGAGAGTTCTGCTGAAAAAAATATTCAAGGAGGATATTGTCATTAATTCCTCTCCATCGAAGATATCATGTAATTTATCTGATTCAAAATAATGTCGATATTCACTGGGTAATTTGTTTAATTTTTTTATTGAATTTTGTGGAACGATGATCTGCTTGGCTATGCTATATTAAACTCGGTAAAATGACAACAATCTGATGTTGAATCCATATTTTTTAAAATAGGCGTGCCCGAGGTACTGGTGTCTTGCTGACAATATAAAGGTGACATGTCTATAGGGGCATATGAGAATTTAAATTATGACAGGCATTCTTGACATCTTAATAGATCTGACGGACAGGTATGCTATGACCGTGACGATTGTCCTTGTGTTCATCCTTTTTTTATTTTTTGTCATCAGGCCGTTTTTTGCTTTGTTATTCAGCAGGGAGCACCTGGCGGCGTGGCGGATTCTGAAAGAGGCTGAAGAAGATGTGGAGAATAAAGACGTAGTTGATGAAAAACAAGAGGCTTCTTCCGAGTGATTGGTTACGAGTAAAGGTATTACGCCCAGCCAGTGTTTTTATGGAATCACATCATTTAAATATTGACTCAGAGTCAGATTTGTCACTATATAAATTGTTTACAAAAAAATGATTCCTTCAGGCATATAGAAAATTAATATGAAACGTAATATTAAAAGAGAGCTCATCGGCAACGAGGGTATGGTCATTCTTGACACAATCCGCAGGCTTCAGCGCCGCAATGCTGTCGATCGTTTGATGAAGCTCATCAATAAGACTCATCCTGCCGATATTGCATGGGTTTTTCGGCATCTTACGCCTGTGGAAAGGATTCATGTCTTTAATATCATTGCCCAGACAAGTCTGGTAGGTGATTTTCTGAGTGAAGTCGATCAGGCTATTATGCTGGACCTGGTGGAAAGCCTCACTCCGAAATTCATGGCTGCTGTGATTAAGGAGATGGCTTCCGACGATGCTGCGGATTTACTCGAAGCCCTGCCGGAGGATGTTGCTAATGAAATTCGCCAATTTATGGGAAAGGAGGAACGTGATGAAGTCGACGATCTCCTTCAGTATCATCCCGAGACCGCCGGCGGTCTCATGTCTCCAGATTTTATGGCACTGGACGGCGAGTTAAGCGTTGGGGATGCGATCAAAAAGGTTCAGGAGCGCAGCGCTGAGGCGGAGATGGCTTTTTATCTCTATATCACCCACGGAGAAGAAGGCCCGCTCGCCGGAGTGGTTTCCCTGCGTGAACTGTTGATGCATCCGCCTTATCGTCTTTTGAAAAATATTTTAAATCCAAACGTCATTGCCGTGGCCACCGATACTGACCAGGAAGAGGTGGCGCATATCGTCTCCCAATACAATATTCTGGCCGTGCCCGTGGTGGACCAATCCTACAAGGTGATTGGTATTGTTACCGTGGATGATATCATTGATGTTATCCGGGAAGAGGCGACCGAAGATTTTCTCCAGATGGCTGGTGCAGGTAAGGATCGAGAGATTCTGCTGAAGTCAACCATGGCGAATGCAACAACCAGGGCGCCGTGGCTTTTTGCCAGTTGGATCGGCGGGCTAATGGCATTTTTTGTCATTTCCTGTTTTGAAGATGAGTTGCAGAAAGTGCTGGCTCTGGCCGCCTTTATTCCTATTGTCATGGGCATGGGCGGGAATATCGGCACCCAGTCAAGCACCATCGTGGTACGGGGTATCGCTACCGGACGCATCAATATGAATGAACTGGCCAAGGTGATTTTCAAGGAGATGCGGGTGGGGGTGCTGCTCGGCGGTTTTTATGGAATCATTCTGGGTATTGTTGCCCGATTTTATTACCATGACCCGGTTAACCTCGGCCTTGTGGTGGGGCTTGCCGTCTTTTTTGCCATGACTCTGGCCGCCACGGTGGGTACATTTATTCCTCTTGTTCTGAAACGTTTTGATATTGACGCTGCAGTTGCCACCGGTCCTTTTGTGACAACCTCCATTGATATTGTCGGTGTGTTGGCCTATTTTTTGATCGCCAAATTTTTTCTTAATATTTGACGGGAATTAGATTCCAGGAGACAGGAGACAGGAGATAGGAGTCAGGAGTCAGATAAAAAACTTGTCACTGTTCAGCACCAAAACCGGGAGACTGGTTCTTGGCATCTATTTTGAAGATTAGAATCTAATAGACCTTCCTTACTTCGAAATTCCACATTCAAATGTAAAGCAATCATGACTTATCATTCTTCAAGAAAGTATAATTCTTTTATTATCCTGTTTATTATCCTGGTGGGATTCTGGCTGTTATTTTCCGGAAAGGAGAGAAGGATCCATAATCCTGATGCCACTCCAAGACCGGTAACCGCCCGTGGCGATCTGGCTTCGGATGAACGGAATATTATCGATCTTTTCCGGGTTGCCTCGCCCTCAGTCGTCTATATCACCAGCATCGAACTTCGGCGTAATCTTTTCAGCTTGAATGTTTATGAAATCCCTAAAGGAACCGGGTCGGGATTTGTCTGGGATGATGAAGGCCGGATTGTAACGAATTATCACGTGATCGAGGATGCCAGTCGGGTACAGATTACTCTTTCCGATGGTAAGGTTTATAAGGCGGCTTTGGTTGGTGCCGCGCCTGACAAGGATTTGGCCGTGCTGCTGATTTCTGCGCCCAAGAGCAGTCTGCATCCGATTTTGATTGGTGAATCGAAAAATCTACAGGTTGGTCAGAAAGTAGTAGCCATTGGTAATCCTTTCGGGCTGGATCATACGATTACTGCCGGTATTGTCAGTGCTTTGAACCGGGAAATTAAAGCCGTGACCGGCCAGACGATTCAGGGCGTCATTCAGACTGATGCCGCCATTAATCCCGGCAATTCTGGTGGCCCTCTGCTGGACAGCGCCGGGAGGCTGATTGGCGTTAATACGGCCATCTACAGTCCTGCCGGTATCAGCGCCGGCATTGGTTTTGCCGTGCCTGTTGACGAGGTAAACCGGGTTGTGCCGGAAATTATCAAGCACGGTCGCTTAATCCGGCCCGGTCTCGGGGTAACAATCGCCAGTGAACAGCTGGCTCCCAGTCTTGGTGTTGAGGGTGTGGGGTTGTTGATCATTAATGTTCAACCAGGCAGTGCTGCCGAAAAAGCCGGACTTCGGGGAACAACTCGCTCAGGTGGAAAAATTTTCCTGGGAGATATTATTGAGAGTATCAATGGCGCGAAAATTTTATCCTATGATGATCTGCGAGATGAACTTGATCGGCATAAGGTGGGGGACGAGGTGATCTTGAAAATTCGGCGGGATGGAAGTCAGTTTCAGACCAGCCTTACCCTTGAAGCGGTAGGTTAGACCGGAAACGGGTCAATTACCAATTATTAATTGGGAATTGGGCATTGGGAGTTTGATGAAAGTGATCTGATGAAAAAAGACCAAAATTTATAATTGTAAATTGATTTTCAAACAGGATACGGACAGTGGTTTGGTGGGCAAAAGCACTTAAAAATCTCATCTCTTCCCAAGAGAATGAACGGCTGGATCTTTTCAGGATTTTTCCGGCCCTGAGGCGTTTTCTGGCAGGCCGTCTGCATTATGCCCTGCTGCGCACCGCCAATGATGTGTTTTTTGTCTTGATTCTTCTTTCCGGTTTTTTCGGGCCTGATGATCCGCACCGCAATGTTATTGTTTTCCTTTGCTGGGGATTGCTCTGGCCCGGAATTGTCCTTTCCTGGTTTTTTATAGGACGAATGTGGTGCGGCCTCTGTCCTTTTCCAGGTCTTGGTATTTTTCTGCAAAAGAAAGGCCTGACATTTTCCTGGAAAATACCCCATTCTTTAAAAAAATACGGTGTGCATGTCTCGGTCTTTTTCTTCGCCCTGATTATCTGGGCGGAGATTGTCGCCGGACTGGAACACTGGCCGTTGGGAACCGCCTGGCTCACCATGGCTATTGTAATGGGGTCGGCAATCATGGCCGTTTTCTTTCCGGGGCAGGCCTGGTGTTGTTATCTCTGCCCTCTGGGACGCATAAGCGGCGCTGCTGCCACTTTGTCCATTACCGAGTTCCGGCCCGATCATGAGAAGTGCCGGGGATGTGAGACTTTTGCCTGTAAAAGGGGAAAAGATGGAATAGAGGGGTGCCCGGTTTATATTGGTGCGGTCGGGGCCCAGAACAATTTGCATTGTCTTGTCTGCGGCCACTGTCTTTCTCTCTGCCACCGTGATTCCCCTCAATTACTTATCCGTAATCCCTATAGTGAACTGATCAGGAACAAAGGCCGTTATATTACCTGTTCATATATCGTCCCTTTTCTTATCGGTTCGCAGTTGGCCAGATTTTTCCGGGGAGAAGAGGTGTACGGGCGGATAATGACCTTCCTGGATGTCTCCGACACGGTTACCTTTAGTCTCCTGCTGGTACTTTTTTTCTTAGGTACCATAGGTATGATCAGGTTAGGGGCCAGAATGTTCGGTATTACCGAGGATCCGATCTTTGGCAAGTTTTCTCCCATGGTGCCCATCCTTATTCCCATGGCCTTTACCGGTGAGCTCGTGTACAGGATGGCTTTTTTTGCCGAGGGTATCGGCGATTTAATTCCTACATTTGGCCGGCAGTTCAGCATACCTTTTCTTGAATATCTCAGTTTTTCTATTCCGGATTTTCCAATTCAGGTGATGTCGGCTCTGTTTATGCTCAACGGGACCATCGCCGGTTGTTATATCCTCTGGCGTTTCTGTCTGGAGGATTTTGAAGGCATGATCAGCCTCGGAGGATTCATCGGTATCAATCTTCTGATTTGTCTTCTGATGATTTGCTATATCCTGGTTATTTTTTAAGAGGTTGATTAATCCCTGTCTCGGTAAGCAGTTTTTTTCTCTTGTCCCTGGCAAGGTCCCGCATGGTTTTATCCTGGTCTGATTCATCAATGATTTCCAGGCCGACAATTTCTTCAATGATATCTTCAAGACTGATCACTCCGCCGACACTGCCGTACTCATCCACAACCACGAAAAGGTGTTGTCTCCGGTCAAAAAATTCAAAAAGTACACTGTTCAGCCTGGCTGATTCCGGGACAAAATGAACGTCTTTTTTTAAGGCTGCCAAGGTACGTTTTTCTCTCCCTTCAGCCGCGCTTAGCAGAACATCCTTGCGCAGCACGATGCCAACGATATTATCCGGTTTTTTGTCGTAGACCGGAACGCGGCTATGTCGGTTCCATTGTTCATTCAACTTCTGAGCCTCGGCAACGGACAGATCTTGACTCAGGGTGAAGGTGACGGTTCTGGGAGTCATGGCCTCACGAACAATTCTGCCGTTCAAGCCGATAATGTTTTTAATGATGCGCTCCTGCTGTGGGTCGATTTCTCCGGATTTGCGGCTTAGCATTGCCATGATTTTAACCTCTTCCGCTGACACCAGTGATTTGTTGTCGTTTCCGGGAATAAGTTTGGTCAATTTGTTACAGAGCCAGATAACAGGTAAAAGGATTTTGACCAGCCAATTCACCGGCAGGGCGATGAGACCGGCCAGTTTCTGGGAGTATATAACTCCGACGGTTTTAGGGAGAATCTCGGAAAAGATAAGAATGGTTAAGGTGAAAAGAACTGAGAACCAGGCGATGTTTTGTTCTCCGAAAACAGCAGCGGCCGAAGCCCCGGCCACAGCAGCGCCCATGGTGTTGGCAATGGTATTTAATGTGAGGATCGCGGTAATTGGTTTATGGATATCTTTTTTCAGGTTATAAAGCACTCGTCCTCTTAATGTGCCGGATTGTTTCATTATTTCAATTTGACTGTGGGGAACCGAGTAGAGGACTGCCTCAAAAATACTGCAAAGTGCTGATACGAAGACCGCGATGAAGACAGCGATACAGAGTTGCGTTATCAAATTTTTTCTCCTTGAGATTTAGTTTCAAAATTCATATAGAACATAATTTTAAATCAGTTTAATATATCTTTTGTTGAACGACTATACCTTTATCATCATTTAGATTTGCTTTAAAAGGATCGCCATGATTTCATGTACAAAGAAAAAACCGCAACAGTTTCCCTGTGATATGATTATCTATTTTGTCCGTCAGGTTAAGAACGGGATCTCCTCCTGTTCTCACAAGGGGCTGGAGAAACAAATTGACCTTGCAGTAAAGTCCGGGGATTTTACCGGTAAGGAGGGGCAGAATTTTTTGTTTTATCCTGATGATTCAAGGAGCTTGAAAGCAAAACGAGTTCTGATTATAGGTCTTGGCAAGGAAGATTTGAGCCGTGAAATATTTCGCAAAGCCGGTGGAGTTGCGAGCAGGCAGGCTTTGCAGGGTAAGGCCGGCAAGTTGCTTGTGGTGGTTCCGGTGGAACTTACGTTTCAAGCAGACGATATGGCGGAATGTCTGGCTGAGGGGCTCGTGCTTGGATCGTATCAATTTCTCAAGTATAAAAATGAAGATGAGGGAGAGAAGCCTGGAAAGATCTCTAAAATTTCTTTTTATTCTCCCAAACATGCCACTGCTGTCCGTCGGGGAATGCACCAGGGACTGATTTCCGGCCGTTGTGGAAACCAAGTTCGGAATATGGCAAATGAGCCGGGTAATCTCTGGACGGCGGTTGATTTTGCTCTTTATGCCAGATCCCTGGCTTTAAAACCTCGTCTTTCCTGTAAGGTTCTTGGGGAAAAAGAGCTGAAACGATTAAAAATGGGAGGACTTCTCGGGGTCAATCAAGGTTCCTCTCAGCCGGCGAGACTGGTGATCCTTGAATATCGGACCGGGAAAAAGGTGCCGACATTGTTGCTGATCGGCAAGGGGCTGACATTTGATTCAGGCGGAATTTCCCTTAAACCCGGAAAAGGCATGGACAGGATGAAGTATGACATGTGTGGTGGGGCTGCTGTTATGGCCGCCATGCAGGGTGTTGCCGAGGAACAGCCAGAGAATGTGGATGTTGTTTGCATTGTTCCGTCCACGGACAATATGCCTGGTCCTTCTGCCTTGAAACCCGGAGATGTGATTACGATTTATGGTGGAAAAACCGTTGAAGTGTTGAATACGGATGCCGAGGGTCGTTTGATCCTGGCTGATGCCCTGGCATATGGAGTAGAAAAATTCAAGCCTGACGCAGTTGTTGATCTGGCCACACTTACCGGTGCAGTTGTTGTCGGGTTGGGTCATCATCGTACCGGCCTGTTGGCAAATAATGATGATTTGGCCGCCCGTTTGCTTGCTGCGGGAGAGAGAAGCGGCGAACCACTGTGGCGCTTGCCCCTGGGTAGGGAATACACCAAGCAGCTGGAGAGTAAGGTGGCGGATTTGAAGAACATCGGCGGCCCGGCCGGCGGCACTATTACGGCTGCAGCCTTTTTAGAGGAATTTGTCGGAGATGCTGTCTGGGCTCATCTCGATATCGCCGGCACGGCGTGGGATTTTACTGAAAAGTCTTATGTCCCAAAGGGAGCATCAGGTATTGGCGCCAGAACTTTAATGGAATTGATTCGGGCGTGGGAGGGATAGTTGATAGCTGATGGCTCATGGCTCATGGCTCATGGCTCATAGCTCATAGCTCATGGTTGATTGTCAAATATTTTCGAAAAAAACGGTAGCGCTTGGCTTAGAGCCGGATTATTTTTTATCAGCCATCAGCCATCAGCCATCAGCCATCAGCCATCAGCCATCAGCC
>JAOZOY010000022.1:31615-39634 GCA_029933005.1 Deltaproteobacteria bacterium | reverse complement strand
CCCTGGATCCGATCTGCAGCAGTTCCGTGCCCTATGCCGTACCAGCAAATCTACTGCTGCCCCGGGGAGAATGCTGCGTGTATTACTTCAAGCTGCATGTCCAGGACCGGAGCATATTTGCCGGCGGGCCGCACTGGCGCGAAGCCCTCTGGCCGGTCAAGATATGTAACAACCTACCTGTAACCTGATGTCGTACAACAGGAATCTTCTGAGCGGAAGGATCATTTTCTGCTTAAATGTGAACAAAAAGAGGGTCTTGAAAAATAAGAAACCGATAATTCAAGACCCTCCAAATGGCACGTGTGCTCCATGGCCAATATATGAAGGCTCGTGTCAAACCGCCGGTGGCTCTTTTTGGCCGGACGGGCTGGAGCACAAGACAGGTGTAAAGCCGCAAACGGTGCCCAGTACAGGAGAAGACTAAAAAATATGCCCATGGTGAAATGCACACGAAAGAGCGAGCCACCATGGGCAGACATAAAGGAGTGCAATAAACGTCTCGCTGAAATTCAAAAAAAAGGAAAGCCATGAAGAATCCAGGACTATGGCGACGGGTTTGGAACAAAACCGGCCTTGCCGACAAGACGCTGTGGGATCTTCTACAACTGCTTATCGTGCCACTGCTTATTGTAGTAGTAGCGAATCATTTGAACGAGGCCGCCAATGAAAGACAACGTCTCGACACCGCTGATCGTCATCGACAGGAGGCCTACAATCGGATATTGAGCGACATTTCCGCCCTAATCCTGGAGGGAGGCCTGGCTGATCCCAAGGTGAAAGACAGCGTGCGAGCCGTGGCCAGGGCACGGACATTGACGACTCTACAGGAAATCGACCCTGCCCGTAAACGCACCTTGATCACTTTCCTGGCCCAATCCAAGCTCATCGACGGCATGTATCCTGTAATCGCTCTCAACGACGCGGATCTGCGGGGGGTGGACCTCAGCGGACTCTACCTGTGGGGAGGAAACCTGGTCGGTACGAACCTGAGGGCGGCCAACCTGCAGGACGCCACGCTGTCCCAGGCTTTCCTCATGGGTGGAGACTTGCGTAATGCAGACATGCGCGGCTCCCGCCTCTTGCACGCTCGATTGACCCATGCCAGGCTTGAAGACACTGACCTGCGAAGGGCCAACCTGATTGACGCCAACCTGGAGAACACACGGCTGGCCGGCGCGAAGCTCAAAGGGGCTCTCTACTCCGAAAGGACCCGCTTCCCCAGCGGATTCGATCCGGGCAGACATGCGGCATTGGCCATTGCCCCAGGATCCGACCTGCACAATGCCCGGCTGCAGGAAGCCTTCCTGAGAAACGTCAATTTATCTAAAGCAAACCTGGCTGGTGCAAACCTGAAATCCGCCCAGCTTCAACACGCCGATCTTCGGGGAGCTGATCTCACTGAGGCAAATCTGCGGGGTGCTTATCTAAACGAGGCCGATCTCACCGGCGCCAGACTGGAAGGCGCCGACCTCTGCGGGGCTACCATGCCGGACGGATCTATCAACACCAGGGACTGTCGACAGGAGACATTGCCATGAGATGGATAGCGATTATTGTGACCCTGATTGCAGCAACTTCTCCGGCATTAGCCGATCCTCTTCCCTCCATCGAAAAGGTACTCTCCGAGGGTAGCCGCTGGGAAACTCAGTTTACAATCAATTCGGTGGTCTTGAGCAAGGCTTTAAAGACCAAATGAATACTGACGGCGTTGTTCGACGGTTTTCATGGAGAGCTCTTGCTGCATGGGAGCAAGATTTCAAAGAACCAGAGGATAGCAAATGGATTGATAACACAGATATTACTTTTTATGTTGGACATGGGATGGAAAATGTGGATCTTTCTTGCTGAGAGGTCAGTAAGTCGTACTTTAGCCGGCATAATGTTCGACGCTTATATTGACGAACCAGGTGGGGTTGATCGCCAAGGTACGGCCATTTTCACCCAATGTCCGGCCCTGCACGCTGAATACGTGGACGATAATCTTCCCCATTCGGACGAAGCGATAGAGCGCGAGCTTTTCACATTACTTGTGCATGAACCAGGCCACGCCTTTAATCTGTACCACCCTTGGAGTAAAACTGCTGATCTTTCTAGAGAAGCGCCGGCCTGGAAGCCAGCGACCGATAGAGACCTAGCACTGACTTGGATGAATTACCCATGGCGAGCTTCAAGTATCGCTACAGGTATTGCCTCGTTAAATGTTCAGTGACAAGGCTGAAAAGGTCAAGCTGAGTATGAAGGATAAAAAGAAAAGTGTCTACGCAAAAAAGCCTGACACCTTCATCAACTGTTACCCTCAAAAATCCTTGTTCGCTTTCCAAGTTTATAACGGCTTTTTCTTGATGTTTTGCAAAAAACAATAACAAAAACATGAAAAACAGGAGGAGATAATGACACAGACCCTGCGCCGATTAGAACCAGATCCAGATGTTGTGCGCCTGCAACATCTTTTGTCATCTCACGGATATTTCAAGGATCACACCCCGCCCAATGGCATATTCGAGGACGTCACTCATAAAACCGTAATGGTGTTTCAGTTACAACACATCGACAGTCAGGGCCTTCCTCTAAAGGCAGACGGCATTGTTGGCGAAAAAACATGGTGGGCTCTGGAAAACCCAAGTGGTGATGCCCAACGTAATCATTTCAAGCCAATAATTCCAGACGGTTTAACAACAAAGCGACGTCACCTTCTTGAGATTATTTATGAGGAACACGCTAAACCTGTTTTCGAAGTCCCGGACGGCTCAAATCGAAGTCCCGACATTGATGACTTTTGGGGTCAAACCGGTGTCATCGGACAACCCTGGTGCTGTGCATTTGTATCTTGGGCATTGAATGAAGCGCTCGGCGTCTATCCAATAGAAGGGAAACACCATTTAGGCGTGCAAAATATGTGGAGGGCGGCCTGTCGTCAAGAAATAGACACGCCGGCCCCCAAGCCCGGCGATGTTTTTATTCAAATAAAATCAGGGGGAAAGGGTCACACCGGCTTTGTCGTTGGCGTCTCGGCAGATGGGAAGTCAATCTATACTGGCGAAGGTAATTGCGGAAATCGCTTAAAAATAGGTCAACGAAAAAAAAGTTCGATCAACCATTTTATTGACTGTATCCAAGACAACCAAACGATGGAATTCAGTCGAAGTGAATTTGACGTGCAAACTGTTGACGCTCAAGGGACGCGCTGATGTGAGGAGTTCCATATGTACTAAATCGTGTGTAATACATTGAAATGCTTACCTTACCACGACTTCTTGAGACATGTACGTTACATTTTCTTTGAAAACAGGACAGCAGTTTTCTCTATCCAAACAAAGGAGAAAAAAATGAAATTCTGTTTCACAATCCTGAGTTTTTTCCTTCTTTTCATTGCCGGTTGCGCACAGGTACCAAAAGAATCGGTTGAATTGTCAACAACTCTTGGAAGAGATATCGCCATAACCCAGAAAGCGCATGTTCAATTAGCCTCGCTGCTTTTCACAAAAATGAAGCAGGACGTTAACCGTTTTATTGATGAAGTGTATGCTCCACACCAGATACGAGCTGCTCTGGAAAGACAAAATGAGTTAGCTATTAGTGAAAGCCAAAATGAAAGAAAAAAGTCTCTCTTATTGGCGATACATGCGGCCTTTCAGCCCGGGGCTTCGGATAAATTACAACAATCAATCTTAAAAGGAATGGAGTTACTTGTTACAAAAATACGAAATGATGTTGAAGAGATGCGAAAAAAACTACTCGATCCACTAAACCAACAGGAGCAGACCGTACTAGGTTCAATAAATAGAGCCTATCAGCAGATGCATTATGCAAACTCCATCGTCACCGGGCATTTATCTTCAGTAGTAAAAGTCCACGAAGCGCAAGCTGATTTATTATCTGAAATCGGTATTGAAAGAGATTTACGCATGGAAATTGGAGAGGGGATTTCAAAGGTTTCAACACAGATAACGCTGCTTGTAAACAAAGCGGAAAATGTAAAAGAAGATGGAGATACTGTCGAAAATAATGCTCAAAATCTTCAAGATATAATTGGTGATCTCGGTCAGATTTTAAAATCTAACAATAAGGAGTAAGAAATAATGGCTGATGAATTTGAATTTGATCTGGGTGGTTTTGAGACGGATTTGGATGAAACCCTTAAAAAAAGCCGTGAAGCGTTTATGGGTAAATACAAAAATGAACTCAATGAACTCGCTGGCCTGTCAAAAGAGGAAATTGATGCGATTTCGCCTGGTATTACCGATCTTCAGAAATATGACGAACTCATAACGGTTGTCAAAGAAGCTTCAAGAGTCAACCTTCAACAAGCAGAATTAAAGAATCGTATAATACAGCTGGGAGACCTTGCTGTCAGCATAGCCAAATGCGTTCCGTCACTGGCAACAATATTCTAAACTTGAATTTTAAGTATATAAACGCCCATTGCACCAAGGACTGGGCTCGACAAGCACAAGGAGGAACGTTGTGGAACATATAATAAAAATATTTTGCAGTGGAGCCGATCAGGATCAGCTGGCCGACAGTTACGAGACGATTGAGCGTTACGATGGTTTCATGTTGACCAGGGTTGCCGAGGACCAGATCGAGGAGATTGCCCGACGTTATCCGGTCGAGGACATTACTGCTCTTTATACAATCCGTGTCGGAGAGCGTACCATTGACACCTCGAAACCCCGTGTTGACGCTAAAGGTAAATTGCGAACCCACCCTGACTACAAGGGTGTAAAACGACTTTCGCCCGGCCACCATCACCATCTTGTCCAGTTCATTGGTCCGATCAAAGAGGCGTGGTTGGCTGAGGTTAAAAAGATGGGTGGTGAGCTCCGCGCACCCTTTGAGGCCTTCAGCTATATCGTTCGCGGCGACGACAAAGCACTGGCCGGGATCACTGGTCTGCCGTTTGTGCGTTGGGTGGGTCATCTGCGGCATGACGATCGCATTGCCTCATCAGTGATAGCAAATATTGGCCGTAAAGCGGGAGATGTAACATCTGAGTTGCCGCGCACCCGGGTGCTTCCCGGAGTTTACACGATTGAGTTTTTTGGCAAAGCGGATATAAAAGCAGCCCTGTCTACCATCAAAAATCTCGGCTTTGAAATATTGGAACAAGAGTCACTGACCAATGTTCTTGTCATCCGTGACCCAAAGACCGGCAAGGGGAGAGCAAAACGCATCCGCGAGCTGTCAACTGTCCATGGCGTTCGATTTATTCATGAACGTAGCTTAAAACGTACCTCCAACGATGTGGCGGCTAGAATCATGGGTACCGGCACAACCCTCGGCGACCCGGGCTTGGGACTGAGCGGGGCCGGAGAGGTCATCGCGGTCTGCGATACCGGCCTGGATACCGGAGATCCACAAAATATCCATTCGGATTTTGCCGGCCGCGTCTTCTGGATCAAAAGCTATCCTGTCACGGCCGATCTGTCTCCGTACATCGATAACCCTGGCGGAAATGATGGACCCGCCGACCTGGATTCCGGTCACGGCACCCATGTGGCGGGATCGGTGCTTGGCGATGGCAGCGCAAGTATAGGCTTGAGCGGAGTTGATACGCCGATACGCGGCCTGGCGCACAAGGCGAAACTGGCCTTTCAGGCGGTGGAACAAGAGATGCAATGGAAGAATCCTTCCGATTTGCAACTCTATGGCCGCTATCTACTGACCGGCATTCCGAATGACTTAAAGACACTGTTCGCCGATGCCTATGCTGAGAATGCCCGGATACACTCCAACTCGTGGGGTGGCGGCGATCCCGGCGTTTATGATAACCAGAGTGAACAGCTTGACCGCTTTGTCTGGGAGCATAAGGACTTTTGCGTGCTGGTTGCTGCCGGCAATGACGGCACGGATAACGACGGTGACGGCACCATCAATCCCATGAGCGTCACCTCGCCGGCCACTGCGAAGAACTGCATCTGTGTTGGTGCCTGTGAAAACGAGCGTCCAACATTCAATTCAAATACGTATGGCAACTGGTGGCCGCAGGATTATCCCGTAGCGCCCTACCGCAATGATCCCATGGCCAACAATCCGGAACAGGTGGTGGCCTTCAGCAGTCGCGGTCCAACGCAAGATGGGCGAGTCAAACCCGATGTGATTGCGCCGGGAACGTTTATTCTGTCGACACGATCTTCCATGATCGCCTTAAACAACACTGCCTGGAGCTCTTTTTCACCCAGCCGCAGCTATTTCTACATGGGCGGAACCAGCATGGCGACCCCGCTTACAGCCGGCGGCGCAGCCCTGATTCGTGAATATCTGCGCAAAAAGCAACAGATCAGCAATCCATCGGCGGCATTGATCAAGGCCGTGATGATTACCGGCGCTCACCGCTTGCCTGGTTACGGGGCTGCCGGTGATGTCTATGATAACGATCAGGGCTATGGACGTGTGAATCTTGACACCATTCTGGCGCCCTCGGCGCCGGCAAAAGCCGAGTTCCAGCAGGTAGCGCCTGGCTTGAGAACTGGTGAAGTATACAGTACCGAGATTAAAGTAAAATCGAGTGATGTTCCCTTACGAGTTGTTATGACATACAGTGATTATCCCGGACCGGCCCTGGTCAATAACCTTAACCTGATTCTTACGGCTCCGGACGGGACACGTTTTGTCGGTAATCAAGCGGCAGGAACCCTCCTCAATCTGGATACGAAAAACAACACCGAGGTCGCCGATATAGTCAATCCGGCCCCAGGCACCTGGGTGGCGGAGGTTATTGCTTCAAACATTCCTCAGGGCCCGCAGGACTTTGCGCTTGTTTATCTGGCCGATATCGGCGAACTGCCGTCCGCTGTCGTCATTCAAGCCGAAAACGCTCCAGACATAACGATTCCCGATAACAAACCCCGGGGTGTCAGCAGTGACATTACAATCAGCCAACCTGGTGTCATCAGTAGCATCAAAGTCGGAGTCGACATCATCCACACCTACATTGGTGATCTGCGGGTGACGCTCACCGCGCCGAATAACACGGAAATCATGTTGCATGACCGTCATGGCGCGAGTGCGGAAAATATTATGAAAACCTACGATGTACACACCGCGCCCGGATTGGCGGTATTGACCGGCGAAGATGTACAGGGAAATTGGCGTCTGAGTATCTCTGACCATGCAAGACGCGATATCGGCAAACTTCGTCGCTGGAATCTTGAAATTGCCGTGGAGACGACCGAGCATATTCGCAAAGAGTCGGAGGTATTTCTCACCATCCCGGATAATAATCCCGCCGGGATTTCCGATACCATCGACATTGACCAGTCAGGTACGGTGCGCGACATCACTGTATGGGTGGATATAACCCATACCTGGATCGGCGATCTTCAACTCGAATTCATTTCCCCATCCGGCAGGGCTGTCCTCCTGCATGACCAGAGCGGAGGTGCTCGTGACAACATCATCCAGACCTATGACAGGCAGAACCTAATCGCATTGCAGGGTTTTATCGGTGAAGATGGGCAAGGTACATGGACGTTAAACGCCTCTGATCATGCCGGTCGTGATGTCGGGAAACTGAACCGCTGGGCGTTGGAAATTTCTCTTTAGCAAAACTGACAAGGTGGAAGATATGAGCGACAGTGACTCAAATAACAATCCCAATACAGATCAAAATGAACAAAGTTGGACGAATAAAAAATTTAGGCAGATCATAGATTATTTTTTCAATTTTTGTTTTTTCTTTTTTCCAGGAGCGGTCTCAAAAGTGCACCAGCAAGAGGCCACTGAAAAGTACTGGATTCTCTGGCGAGACGTAGAAATGCGGTATAATACGGAGGTGGAAAGACTGCTAATAAAAGATGAGCCAGGCTATCTTCCTCATGATCCGAAGGATGTAGACATATTTGTCGAAAACAAAATAAAAAAAATAGAAGAAACAACTACCAATAAGGGAAACAAGCTCAAAAAAATCCTGTACTTTTATAAAATCCTTATCAAGGATAAAACAAGGCTCACGAGAAGAGAGGGACACCTTAACATGCTTTGGCGGGATATGACTTTCATTCGCACGCGAATGTTGAC
>JAOZOY010000022.1:0-31515 GCA_029933005.1 Deltaproteobacteria bacterium | reverse complement strand
CCGTGGAGGTCTTCAGTGAAAATTATCTCAAGGCCATCAAGTGCTGTCCTGTCGGTGCGAAGGGATTCGCATTTGGCTGCATAATGGGATTTTCCGAAAGGATCATTATGCCGGAGGTAAAGTTGGGGTAATCCAAAAACTGACAAATTAAAGGGCAAAAGGCACTAAAATCAAGCTATGGGCGTATTAAAGGAGACGGTTAACGATACGCTGGATTTTGCCCTGTTGTAGCTGTATAGTTGTAAATCCGCTAACAATCGGCCACAGTTGCGCGAAAGCCATTAAGAGAAAAAAGTTCGACGGATAAGTTGTCTATAAATGGGTAAAATCATGAAAAAAACAAAATTCCGGCCAATTTCATATTTTCTCCTGATTTTATTTTTTCTTTTCTCGGGACTGGCCTACGCCCAATCAGGATTTGAAGACGACCGGGTCATGCTCCAGGGCTTTTACTGGGAATCGTACCGGCATGGAAATCCCGAACGGTTCCCGGGTTTTGGCCAAAAGAAATGGTATGAAATTGTTAAAGACCAGTCCCCTGCCATTCGCGCCGGCCGTTTTGATTTGATCTGGCTGCCGCCCCCCTCTTTTGCCGGGGAAATCAGCGCAGGATACAACCCGCGAGAGTATTTCAACCTGAACAACACATACGGCAACCTGCAGCAGCATAGGGCAATGTTGGAGAACTTACTGCGGAACGGAGTTGAACCGGTGGCAGATATTGTGATCAATCACCGTGACGGTGTGCGGGGATGGGCGGATTTCAAAAATCCGGACTGGGACACCTGGGCCATTACCGCAGGTGACGAAGCCTTTCTGAATCCGGATTCCGAGGTTTACAACACCCCGGAATCCCAGCGGGGCGCGGCAGAGGAAAGCCCTGCCGATTACGCCGGACATGGGGGCACAACCTTTGGATACGGCTCATTCCGCGACCTTGATCACACAAATAAGACCGTGCGCCGAGACATCATCAGATACCTGCTGCAATTAAAATCTCTTGGTTACCGGGGCTGGCGCTACGACATGGTGCATGGCTATCACGCCAGATGGATCGCCCTCTACAACAGGGCTACCCATCCCACATTTTCAGTGGGGGAATATGACTGGGCGGCCCATCCGGAGCAGCGCGGCTGGATATGGCATACAGCTACGACACCGGACGACCTGACGACATCAAGCAATGTCTTTGATTTTACGACCTTCTTCATACTGAAAGACAATAAGGGTAATTACGGAGCGCTGTACGGCTATGGTAACGGTATCGGCATGGTGGGCGACAACAGTGACGGACATCCCTGGAAAAACAGGTCGGTTACCTTTATCAAAAACCATGATACCGGCTATCGTACCAATGAGGACGGATCACCCCAGAAAAATCATGAATCAGAAGATTTTCTCAATGACTGGCAGGTGGAACAGGGATACGCCTATATTCTCACCCACCCCGGCGTACCCACAGTCTTCTGGAAACATTATTTTGACTGGGGCGACGAGCTGAAAAACAAAATAACCGCATTGATTAATGCCAGAAAGGTTGCTGGTGTCCATGCCGGAAGCGTGCTGCACACCCAGCATAATGCTCGGCAAAAGGGGATATATGCCGCCCTTGTTAAGGGAAGACACGGCGACCTCTATGTACGCATCGGCGGCAGCGACGAAGACTGGCAGCCATTTTACTCGAACTACCATGATTACCGGGAATACGCCCATGGCAGCGGCTGGAAGGTGTGGGTAAAGGTTGGAGGTAATCCGCCGGTCCGACAGGCTCCTCTCAAGGAGGCACTTCCGATTCCGGAGTATCACGAGGCGAACTGGTTTGACGTGCCGGATGCGTGGCTGGAGTGATCTATAGCAAAACACAGGTCGGGCCGTTTTACCCAACAAATCAAAAACCAGATAATGAGGGAAAGAAGTGCCATTCTACCACGATATTGACAACGCAAGTCCAGAGGGAAAACAAACCATACAAAACCTGCTTCGACTGCGGCAGGCTCTGGACGTTTCCATTCCCCCGAAAAATCTCGATCATTCCATTATTCTCGCCACCTGGAACCTGCGGGAATTTGATTCCCTGTCATTTGGCAGAAGGATGGATGAATCCTTTTATCATATTGCTGAAGTCATTTCCCGTTTCGACCTGGTGGCCCTCCAGGAGATCCGCAAAGACCTCACCGCCTTAAAAAAACTCCGGGAAATCCTCGGCGGCAACTGGAAATATATTGTCTCGGATGTCACTGAAGGAAGCAAAGGCAATAAAGAGCGCATGGGCTTTCTCTATGATGGGCGCAAAATAAAATTTTCCGGGCTTGCCGGCGAGCTTGTCTTGCCGCCCCTGGAATACACGGAAAACGGCGAGAGAAAATACAGGCCCATCAGCCAGCTTGCACGAACGCCGTTCATGTGCGGTTTTATGGCAGGATGGACAAAATTCATCCTGGCAACAGTCCATGTCCTCTATGGTTCGCAGAGTGCCGAAGACCCCCTGCGTATTGAAGAAATCGAGCAGATTGCCGGTCAACTGAAAAAACGCACCCAGGACAACACGGCCTGGAGTAAAAATCTCATCCTGCTGGGTGATTTTAACATCTTTAAAAAAGACGACGAAACCTACAAGGCGATCACCAAATCCGGCTTCAGCGTGCCGAAAGAGCTGCAGGAATTGCCAGGCTCAAATATTCAGCAAAACAGACATTACGACCAAATCGCCTTCCGGGCTCGTAAAGGCCGCCTTGTCTGTACCGGCAAGGCCGGGATCTTTGATTTTTTCGACCATGTTTTCCGCATAAAAGATGAGGCGGACTATGTTGACAACATGGGTGAAAGATATATCAAAACCTCAAAAGGAAAGACCAGGGACAAAAAAAGCAAAAACAGATATTACAAAACCTATTGGCGCACCCACCAGATGTCGGACCATCTGCCCATGTGGCTTGAACTGAGGATTAACCATGGAGATGAATATTTGAAACAGATGCTGGCTGCAAAATAAATCACTGGCAACCCTCGATACAAAAAAATACGTAACCATTCACGGGCTGAAATGGCCAACGTCTTCTCTACTCCCATCCTGTAATTGATTACAGGGTGCAACAGATGCGCGAAAAAAGCCTACGAAAGGTACTGGCGTTACATGAGTATGCCTATGACAAAGCAGATACGGTGCCCTTCTCAATTACAAAACTACAGTTCAATCAATAAAGCAAGACAGGTGGACACAAAGATGGTCAGGCTGATCAAGCCGTTCATGGCAAAAAAGGAGAGCTGAATGCGGGAGAGGTCTTTCGGGTTCACGACAATGTGCTGATAAAACAGGGCCGCGCCACTGATGATGATGCCGACATAATAGAAAAAATTCAGTCCGCAGAAGAGGCCCGTGGCCATGAAAAGGCCAAAGGCCAGAACATGGAAAAAAACCGCCAGTCGAAAGGCGCGTTCCCGGCCGAAACGGGCTGGCAGCGAGTTAAGACCGGCATCCCGGTCAAAGTCAGCGTCAAGACAGGCGTAAATGGCATCAAAGCCGGCCACCCAGAAGAGTACGCCAAGCGAAAGAACCCAGGGAAATCCATCCAAGGTTCCTTTCACCGCCACATAGCCGCCCAAAGGGGAAAAAGCCAGGGCCACGCCCAACACCACATGACAAAGCCAGGTAAAACGCTTGGTCAGCGAATATAAGAGGGTCAGGCCCAGGGCAAAGGGCGAGAGCAGCAGAGTCAGTTCGTTGAGGTTATAACAGGCGAAAAAAAAGAGCAGCCCGGCCGGAATCACCATGGCCCAAGCCTCCCAGAGCTTAACTTCTCCAGCAGGGATGGCCCGATTAGCGGTACGGGGATTGGCCAGATCGAACTTCCAATCCACAATACGGTTAAAACCCATGGCGCATGTCCTCGCGCCTGCCATGGCCAGAACCACCCAGACAAAAATCATTGGATCGGGCACTCCGCCCTGGGCCAGGAATGCGCCCATCAAGGCAAACGGCAAGGCAAAGACCGTGTGCTTGAATTTGATCATTTCCAGAAGAATGGCTATTTTTTTGAGCATAATTAAAGCAGAAGATAAAAAATGAATAGAAGTTAAAGAAGGTAGAGAAGAGGGATAGAATAAGAATTATTCTGTCTTCTGGCTCCCCCAACGGTAAATATTCGCCTTAATGCAAAATTGCTACTAAAACCACCGAAATGTAAATATTTGGCCAGTGCCCTATATTCGTGCAGATAAGCGCTGACTTCGAGCAGGCTGGCGATGACACCGCTTCGCTGTTATAGTAGTCCTGTGTGAGTCAGCCTGATCGTGCGAAGATAGGGTGCTGGCCGAATATTTACCCCCAACGTTTCAAGCCCGGGACTTTAATGCCAAGCTGATCCGCGACCCGGCCGGCAAAATCACGGGCCATCTCCGTAATACTTGCCGGATGATGATAAAACGACGGCATGGCTGGACAAATCGAAGCGCCACTGTCATGGACCTTCAGCATATTCCGGAGATGCGTCCGATTCAGCGGTGTCTCCCGTGCCGCCAGCACAAGCGGACGTCTTTCCTTCAATGTCACATCAGCTGCCCGGTGGATCAGGTTCACGGACATGCCATTGGCAATGGCCGCCAAGGTTCCCATGGAACAGGGCAGCACAACCATCCCATCATAGCGGCTTGATCCACTGGCCATGGGCGCGGTGAAATCCTTGATCTGAAACCAACGGCTAACGCCCGGCAATTCCGCAGCTGCAATGCCAAGTTCCAATCCCATCACCTTGACACCCGCCTCGGAGATGATCCCATCCACCTCCACATCCACCTGCTCCATTAATTTTAAAAATTCAACAGCGTAAAGAGAGCCACTGGCACCGGTAATGGCCAAGATAATCCGTTTCATCACTTGACCCCCACGTAGACGGTGACAATTCCAAAGGTGAGCGGCCGGCAATACACTTCAGCAAAGCCGGCCTTTTTCATCATAGTCATGAGTTCCGTCGGTTCATAAAAACCGGCAATGGAACTGGCAAGATACTCGTAGGCCTCCTTGTCACCGGAAATAAGGCCGGCTATCCGGGGCAGCACCTTGTTCAGATAAAAACTGTAAAGCGGTTTAATAATGCAATTCTTCGGCCGGGAAAACTCCAAAATAAGCAGCTTTCCGCCTAACTTTAAAACCCGGTGCATTTCATTCAAGCCATCCTGGGTCCGGGCCAGATTCCTGACGCCAAAGGCCACCGTGATTCCCCAGAAGCTGCCGGATCGGGCCGGAATTTTTTCGCCGTCGCCACAGACAGGCATAATCCGCGGCCGTCTCTTGTCATCAGGCAGAACCCGCACTCCGGCCCGGAGCATATCCTCGCAAAAATCAATGGAGACCACTTGGCGGGCCGGGGCCTGGCGGGTTAACTCAAGGGAAAGAGGTAAAGTTCCTGCGCAGAGATCAAGCACAGCTCCGTCGGGAAATTCCTTGAGCTGCCGGGTAGTGTACCAACGCCAGTAGCGGTCGATCTGCATGCTCAGGACCGAGTTCAGGAAATCATACTTATGACTGATTGCTGAAAACTTTTCCCTGACAAAGGCTTTTTTTTCTTCAGGTGTCTGCATGTGGTTTGATGTTTAGATTCAGGGTTCAGGGTGCAGGGTTAGCTGGATAGATCAAAATTCCGCTGGCCTTTCACCTTATCTCAAGAGGAAGAGCCTCTGTTGGAGCCTCTCCCCGTTGTATTAAAAATAAGAAAAATTCTTCCAGGGCCTTTTTTTTCTGCGGACCAAGATCATACTCCATGGCGCAGAGATAATCATAACAGGCCCGGGTCGGCATGGGAATCCGTGGAGCGACAATTTCGCAGATGGGGAGCAGATTTTTTCTCCCCTCGTCTATACAGCGCAACAGCTCCCGGTGAATCTCAGTAACACTATCCGGATCCTTATGTAAAAACTCCCGCCGCACAGCCCAAACCGCAAAAACAAAAGGCAGCCCCGTATGCTGCTGCCAGACCTCGCTCAGGTCAAGGCGCACCGAATAACAACCGGCCCTGGTTAAACGCAAGGCATCATCGCCAATGGCAAGAACAGCACTGACCTGATCCTCAACCGCACAGAAATCAGCTGTAATTTCAGTTGTAACATATCTGGGTTGAACCCGGTAAAACTCCTCCAGAATAATTTTTACAAGAGAGGCTGAAGTCTGGGACTGGGAAGTTAACTGCACCAATTTACCCGACAATTCAGCGGGATCAATACGGGAAAACAAAAAAACACTGCCCACTGGCCCAGTGGCACTGATGGAAAGATCACTTAAAATTTTATAAAGATGGGGATGGGCGGCATATTCCTGGGAAGAAACAAAACCCAAATCCAACTCATGCTGAAACAGCATTTGATTCAGGATTGACGGAACCGCCTCGGTGATCCGCCACTGGGGCCGCTGCACGGTCTGCTGCCAGACCTCGTATAAGGGGGCAGTGTTAATATAATTGACCATGCCGATTCGTGCCCGGCACTCTCGTTCTACTTCAGCCATTCTATTTTCACCTGACCGCCAATCTGGGCCAAAAACTCAAAGGTTTCCAAATCTGCTCCCTGTTCATAATCCACGGCCAAAAATCGGGCTACTTTGCCCGGCCCTAAGGTTCCATAATCAGCTTCACCTAGAGCTTCAGCGCCGCCCCGGGTCGCCATAGTAAAGACCATGGCCGGATCTATTCCCGGATGATCCTGACACAGAATACGCATCTCCTCCCAAATACTGCAATAGGGATTGCTGGCCAAACTGTCCGTGCCCAAAGCCGGCAGGATATTGTGCGCCAGAATCTTTTCAACCGGCGCCTTACCCACACCCATATACCGATTGCTGCCCGGACAGAAGCAGACTTTGGCCTGCCGCAAAGAAAGCAGCTCAATCTCTTTATCGCTGAGATGGACGCAATGGACACAGAGGGTCAAATAATCCAAAATGCCCAACCGGTCGAGATACTCGACACTGGGACAGCCGGGTGGAGTAAAAGAGCCGTCCCAGACACCCTTTTCCTCGACAAAATTCCGCAGCGGGCCGCTGCCATTGTGCAAGAATTCCAGTTCATCGGCTGATTCTGCCGTATGAATGGGAAAAAGTTGTTTTTTCTCCCCTGCCCTCTTTTTTACGCTTTGAAGCAGATTTGCGGCAGTTGAATAAGGGGCATGGGCCGTGCAGGACACATCTTTATTTTCACGATCCAAATTGGCAAGCTGCTGAAGATTTCGTTCTTCCGCCTGTCTGGAAAGACCCAGTATTTCCCAAAAAAAATGAGTCTTCACCCGGTTTCCGGCACCAATTTCTCGACTTTTAGACAAATTACCGATATCCGCCGCCAGGCCAACGCCGGAATAGTAAAGGGAATCAAGAAGTGCTTGCGCCTCGAGAAAATTTCCATGAACTTCTTTTTCCTCGCGTAAGACAAGCAGCGACTTGATCCACTCGGTAAAGTTCTTCGGCGTCTCCCTTTGCCCAAGCTCCGCCAAATGGGCCAGTTCCAGATGAATATGCGCGTTGACCAGGGACGGCGTCAGAATTGTCCCTGGATGATCAATTATCCCGGCCCCCGGAGTGATACGAAGATCCACAAAACGGCCCACATCAATAATGCGGCCATTTTCGGTCAGCACCGCACCATCAGTGATAAGTGGCTCGCCAACCGGAACCACGAAAGGAGCGCGATGAAGAAAGATCATATCAAGCATCATTCCTTTTGGCTCGACTGACCAAATAAAAAATTAACCAATCAATCAGACCAACAAAACCAGTAAAACCAATCAAACCAAGGTGTAATCCATGATGCGCTGGCGCGGCGTAAACCCTGCCCCTTCAACCAGGGAGCAGATTTCTTTCTCGGAAAGACGGAAGCTCACCCCGGCTGCCGCCACCACATTTTCCTCAATCATGGTGCTGCCGAAATCATTGGCCCCGAAAAAAAGAGAAACCTGGGCGATTTTTGGTCCCTGGGTCACCCATGAGGCCTGGATATTATCAACATTATCCAAAAAAATTCTTGACAGAGCCAGCATGCGCAGATAGCCAAAACCGGTGGTTTTGGGCAGATGACTGTAAACCGTATTATCAGGCTGAAAAGGCCAGGGAATAAAGGCGGTAAAGCCACAGGTGCGATCCTGGAGATCACGGACACGGCAGAGATGCTCGATCCGCTCCTCAAAAGTTTCAATGTGGCCGAACATCATGGTGGCGGTGGTGCGCAGACCCTGATTGTGGGCCTCTTCCATGACGTTAATCCACTCATCAGCCGAGCATTTACGCGGCGCCGCCTCATTTCTTACCCGGTCAGTAAGAATCTCGGCCCCACCGCCGGGAATAGAATCAAGGCCTGCCGCAATCAACCGGGAGAGAACTTCCTGGACGGAAAGTCCGGAAAGATTGGCAAAATGGCAAACCTCAGGAGGAGAAAAACCATGGATATGAATATCACAACCCTTAATAAAACTGAGCATCTCCTCGTAAAACTCCAAGGGCTTGTCCGGATGCAGGCCACCCTGAAAAAGGATCTGGGTTCCACCCAGTTGTTTTGTTTCTTCAATTTTATTCTTTAATTCAGTAAAAGTTAAAACAGAGCCGTCCGGGTCTTCAGGAGCCTTATAAAAAGCGCAGAACTTACAGGCAGAAATACAGATATCCGTGTAGTTGATGTTACGATCATTGACATAGGTCACCACAGGCTCGGGATGAAACCGTTTACGCACCGTATCGGCCAGCATGCCCAGTTGGTAGAAATCCGCCTTTTCCAGCAGTTCAAGCCCCTCTTCCGGACTGATCCGCTCAGCGTTACGAACCTTGTTGATTATCTCTTTCATCCCTTCTGCCTCCTGACTCCTGAATTCTGCCCTTCAATACTCTTTAATCACATCATAAAGGGTGCCACGCTGGATTGGTGTCCGGCCCGCCTCCTTAATAATTCTGACCAGTTCATTAATGGACATGGCCTGCTCGGTCTCAGCCCCGGCCATATGTGTAATAATCTCTTCCTTGACCGTGCCGTCCACATCGTCCGCGCCAAATGACAGAGCGACTTGGGCCATCTTGGGGCCGATCTGGACCCAATAAGCCTTAATATGAGGAAAATTATCCAGAAAACAACGAGCCACGGCAATATTTTTCAAATCATCAATGCCGGTAGTACGGGAAATATCAGCCATCTCGGTATTTTTCGGATGAAAGGCCAGGGGAATAAAGGCCAGGAAACCGCCAGTCTCATCCTGGGCCGCGCGCAGAGCGTCAAGATGATATACCCTCTCTTCCAGGGTCTCAATATGGCCATAAAGCATGGTGGCGTTAGTACGCAGACCAAGACGATGAGCGGTTTTTGCCACCTCAAGCCAATCCTCTCCGGACAACTTTTTCTCACAGGTAAGCTTACGGATCCGTGGACTAAATACTTCAGCCCCCCCGCCGGGAATGGAACCTATGCCCGCCGCCATCAGTTCCTTAAGCGTCTCTTTAATTCCTTTTCCGGCAATTTCGGCCAGATGGGCGATTTCCACACAGGTAAAGGCCTGGATATGAATTTCCGGACGAACCGCCTTGATGCCTCGCAGAATATCCAGATAATAAGAAAAGGGCAGATCAGGATGCAGGCCGCCGACAATATGCACCTCGGAAACCGGCTCATCCATCCGGTCTTTGACCTTCTGCACCGCCTCATCAACGCTCATTTCATAGGCAAGATCAGCGGACTTGTCCTTGCCAAAGGCACAGAATTTACAGAGGTTGGTGCATTTATTGGAATAATTGATATGCTGATTATAGATAAAATAGGCTTTATTACCGTTGAGCCTCTCCCTGACAATATTAGCCAGATAGCCCACCGCCAGAAGATCCGGACTCCGGTACAGCCGTAGCGCGTCATCGGTGCTGATCCGCTCCCCTCCCCTGATTTTATCGAGAATATTACCCAAACCTGCCTGAACAACTAACTCATCCATTGTCTTGTTACCTTTTATATCTTCTTTAAATTCCTGGTTACCCCTGCCTTTTACCCACAAGTTCAAACACACAAGCAAACATTACTGCAAGCTTATACGTTCTTTTGCATAAATGGGTTCTTTTGATACGTCATCCCCGAATGTGTTTATCGGGGATGACGATAGCGGCGATGACTTCTGTCTTATAACCTATGGGCAAAGGGCAGAGCTAACCGCGCCTCAAGACGCAAAAAATCAGATCGGTTTACCCTTTGCCTCTCTGTCCCTTTGAACCTTTGTCCCTTTCTTTTACGAACCCATCCCGCAGTACCTTAATCATCTCATCAATCTTAGCCGTCAATTTTTTCCGGCTCATTTTCGCCATACCAAGCCCTCCGTCAAGATAGGGTTGGACATAGCCCTGAAGAAAACGGTCCAAAAACGCATCAAGCAGAAAAATAAGCGTGGCAACGGGAATATCCCGACGAATCACGCCCTTCTCCCTTGCCTCTTCACAGAGAGGCCCAAAATACTCCCTGGAAAAAAGCCTGACCCTTGCCAGCAGCTCCTCCCGTCGCGGTACATCATGCTCAAACAGAACTTTCAAATAGATCTGAAAATAATCAGGGTAGCGATCCACAAAGGTGATTGCCGCCAGCATGACCTGTTTGACCCGGTCAAAAAAATCAGCGCTTCTCTCCTGCCCTATCCCATCTTTGACAGTCTGCTTGACCAGATGGGTAAACTCCTCGAAGACAAAACAAAACAGAGCCTCCTTATTGCGGAAATACTGATACAGCGACCCCTTGGCAATCCCGAGATTTTTGACAATTATGTTCAGGCTTGCCTTCTGATAGCCGCTAGCGGCAAACTCGCGCACAGTCTCACGAATAATTGCCTCTCGCTTCTCCAAAGGCAAATTATTAAAGGTGGCATTAGCTGATGAAGACTTTTTTTTCATAGTGTGACCAGGTGGTCATATACACGACATAAAAAAAAAGCGCAAGTAGGACTCGAAGATTTTTGAAATTGAATTTAAAATGGAAGATTGAGCATCCTGCAAAAGGGCTCAAAAGAGGTTTACAATTTTTTCATCTGTAACAAATAATCAGCGGTTAATGGAAAAGTATAAACTGACAAATGAAGGATACCGAAAATTACTGAATTTTTTAAAAATCCAAGATCTCAAATCCGAAATCCAAAATCTCAATTAAACGGTTTCTCCGCTTTTCACTTCAGCAGACTGAAAATCTTCACCTTTGATCCAGGGCTGCAGGATGCAGTTACGGCCAATTTTTACAGCAGAGGGCACCACTGCCTCTTTACCCACCAAAGTAATCCCGGTATAAAGATGTTCTGGAAAGTCCCTGTTCGGCGTCTTTTTATCCTCTCCGTAACCCACCACGGCGCCGGCGCCGACATAGACCCGTTTGTCAAGAATAGCCAGATCGACAACCGCGTTCTCTTCAACGACGCAGTCATGAAAAAGAATGGAATCCCGCACCACAGCGCCGGGACCAACCTTGACACCCGGAGAAAGCACGGAGTTGACCACCTCACCACGGATATCACAGCCGGCTGAAATCATGGAACCGCTCACCCGTGCCCCGGTAGCAAAGTAAGCAGGTGTCCGGTCGGCCGTAAAACGCTCCCCTTCAACATTCGATCTGATTCCCCACGCTTCCGGTGAAATTTCCGACCCGGCCCGGATAATATCCATATTAGCATCCCAATAGGCCTGGATCGTTCCCACATCACGCCAATAATCGCGAAAGGGGTAGGCAAACACATTATCCCGCTCAATGGCTTTGGGAATAAGATGCATACCAAAATCCACCTCGTTCCGGTCTTCGGCCAGCAGATTTAACAAATATTCTGAATCAAAAACATAGATTCCCATGGAGGCAAGGTTTGTCCGGGGAACTTTCGGTTTCTCCTCCCATTCGATAATACGCCCCTCCTCATTGGTGATTCCAGCGCCGAACTGATGAATCTCGCTTTTGGGCACCACCATCATACCAATCGTGACATCCGATTTTTTCCGCCGATGAAACTGAATCATGTCGGCAAAATCCATGTGATAGATATGATCACCTGAGAGCAGCAAAATTTCCCTGGCAGGATGGGATTTGATGAAATCCATATTTTGACGGATGGCATCGGCAGTCCCCTTATACCAATCCGAATCCTTTGAGCCGGTCTGGGGCGGCAGAATTTTAACTCCCCTGGTACGGCCGGTAAAATCCCAGGGCTCGCCGGTACCTATATGACGCATCAAAGACAAGGGTTTATACTGGGTTAAAACACCAACGTGAGTCAGACCGGCATTCATTACATTACTGAGACTAAAATCAATGATCCGATACAATCCGCCAAAAGGCACAGATGGCTTGGCGCGGGTCTGGACAAGATTATTCAGACGACTGCCAACACCGCCGGCCAAAATGAGAACCAGAGTTTTCGCATGATTTTTCATCGTACAATCTCGCCATTTTTTATTTCTCTGCTTAATTTTTCCGGTTTCAAGGATGGATAGAGAGTGCAATCCGAGCCAACCACCGTATTTTCCGGAATAATATTATTCCAGCCAATCACAGTCACCTCTTTCCGATCAAGATCACCTGATTCGCCGATCCGACAGTCACAACGAATGGTGACATTGACGTCGCTGACTACTTTCTCAAGCCGGACATTGCGGCCGATCACATTATTAAAAAATAGAACCGAATCCTTGACCACTGCTCCTTTTTTCACATGAACCCCAGGGAAAAGAATAGAATGCTCCACCCTGCCTTCAACAGTACAGCCATTGTAGACCAGGGAATCCTGAATTAATGCCCCTTCACCAACCTTCAGCGGCTGACACCCACGAATATTACGATGTTCAAGATTTGTCCGAATCTCCCAGTCCGCCAGCCTGATTTTCGGCTCCGAGCCAAGCAGATCCATATTAGTCTGCCAGAACTCTTCAATTGTGCGGGTATATCCCCAGTAACCGTTAAATTTAAACCCATACACCTTGCGTTGCTCAAACATCATACGTGGAATAATGTCCCGGCCAAATTCAAAGGAGTCATCCTCCCTGGCATTAGCCGTCAAAACCTCAAGAAGGACACTGGGCTTAAAACAGAAAACCGTCATCGAGGCCCAGTTAAACTTGGGGCGGTGCGGCTTTTCCTTATACTGCAAGACCCGACCGCCGACCTCGCCGTCTTCATCGTCAATTAATGCCACGCCAAAACGATTTGCCCTGTCCATGGGAACCTGCAGACAGGCAATGGTCAAATCGGCATCTTTCTGACGATGATAATCAATCATATCCTGGTAGTCCATGCTGTAGATATGATCACCGGAAAGAATCATCACTTCCTCCGGATTATGATACTCAATGAAATCGATATTCTGATAGATAGCGTCAGCCGATCCCCTGTACCAGGAGGCCTTGCCGGAGCCGGTTGAAGGCGGCAGGATGGAAACACCGCGATACTGGCCGATCATATCCCAGGCAGCGCCGATGCCGATATGATTAATGAGAGAAAAACTGCGAAACTGACTGAGGATGGCAACGCGATCCAGTCCGGAATGCATTAGGTTGCTTAAAGGAAAATCAATGACCCTGGCAAATCCGCCAAAAGGGACAGCTGATTTTGGCCGGTAACAGGTGAGGACATTTAACTCGTCCACCCGGCCGCCGGCCAGAATCATAGAAAGAGTTCTCGGTTTCAGTGACATGAATTAGCCTTTAGCTCATGGCTGATTGCTCATGGCAAAACAGTCGTAATTGGTTGTTGGCTCATTGCTCATAGCTGATGGCTGACAGCGCAACACCCATGAGCCATAAGCCATGAGCTATCAGCCACCAGCCACGCGCCATCACAAATATCGTCTAGTCAATTTCCGCAAAGTCTGTGTCGTAAAATCCTGATCTTGTTTCGGCAGATTTTTCAACGGCACCTCAGCTCTTGCCGCTTCCCTGTGACCGCCGGCAGCGCCAAACTCGCCGAATGTCTTCTTGGCCAAATTCCCGGCATTTTTTTTGTAGCCGTCACAACGAAATATCACCACCAGCCTTTCACCATGGATGCCGGAGATAAATACCCAGGACACCTCATGAACCCGGTTAAAAAAATCAGCAATAATAACAAGAATGTCCGGGTTATAAACTCGCCCTACATGGGCATAGAGCCGCTTATGGTTGATCTTCATCTCACTGAAAGCGGTTTTGAAATAATTCAACTCCGAGGCTCTCAATTCGGAAAGTTCGATCTTACGGACCAGGTTCTGGTTGGCTTTATTAAAAAGATACCGGAAGGAAATCGCATCGGCAAGCTGCGCCTTTTTCTGGAAATTATGGGTATCCACCTGAATCGCGTAAAAAAGCGCGGTGGCCAGTGCCACTGAAGGTTTCATATCCGCAGCACGCAAATATTCCACCATCATAGAAGAATTTGCGCCGTATTTCGGCCTGATATCGACGAATGGGGCTTCCCAGCCCTGGGTGAGGGGGTGATGATCAATCACCGCATCAAACTGGATATCGGCAAAACAGGGATTATGAGGCGGCTGAGAGTCAAGAATGATATTCTTGCTAAATTTATCTGATTTTAATACTTTAAACTTCTCCGCCGGAATTTTTAAAAGATCAACCATGGCAATATTGCTGAGCCTTCTGATCTCGTTATGGTAGCCGATGGTTACACTTTTGACACGGTAACGCAACAATCTTTTGACGACCATAGCGCTGGCAAGGGCGTCAGGGTCGGCGCTGATGGCAACCAGAACATCATCTTCTTTCTGGAAAAGCTCCCAAAATTCCTCCAGCCTTTTCTTGGCCGTCCTTTGGGGAGTCATGCGCTTTTTTTGTTTTCTTCTCGAAGACTTACCGTTCTTCAAAAAATTTCCTCTTCTCGGGATTTGCCCCAATATCATTCGACACCGATCTTATTACATCTTTCTTTACCATATTTAATTCAGAAGATGCAAGTGAACATCATCTAAAATTCCGGGTTAAAGTTGGGACTAATCCATATTCCATACAAGCAGAGCTTTTGCGTAGACCTTGGAACGGGGCAGATCCAGATCTGCGCTGATCCGCTTGACAGCATCGCGCAACGACATTTCTCCATGATCCCTGTACCAGACGAGAAGAGCTTCCAGATCCTCAAAATCCGGACTTTTATTTTTTTCTGCAGGGCCGATAATGACCACACATTCTCCTTTTATCTTCTCTTTTTTTTCGAAATCACGAATCACGCTTGAGAGGGAGCCTCGAAACAGTTCCTCATGCATTTTGGTCAGTTCCCGGCCAAGAAAAATATAGCGTTCTCCCAGAATCTCCCGGCAGTCATGCAGACATCGGACAAGACGGCGGGGAGACTCATAAAAAATAAAATGGTATGGATGTAGAGCAAGGGAAGTCAGCAGCTTTCGCCGCTGACCGAGTCGTGAAGGGAAAAAACCGAGGAAGGTAAATTGAGTCGCGGACAAACCAGCTACACTGACCGCCGCGGTAAGGGCAGAAACTCCCGGCACCGGAACAACGGAAATCTTGAAATCATGACATTTTTTGACAAGAACAGCGCCTGGATCCGATACTGCGGGAGTTCCGGCGTCTGACACCATGGCAATATCCTTGCCGGCAAGCAGCTCCTGAACCAGATAATCAGCCTGTTTAACCTCACGGTCCTTATAATAACTAAAAAGTCTGGCTTTGATTCCCAGATGGGACAACAGTTTTGCCGTATGGCGAGTATCTTCCGAAGCAATAAGAGGAACTTCCCTGAGTACACGGATGGCCCTCAAGGTGATATCCTCGAGATTACCGATGGGTGTTGCCACCACATAAAGGCTTCCTGTCGAAGATTGTCCCGTACCCGAAATCGTCATTTTATTTTTTTTCTTTTTGGACAAATGAAAATCTCGAAAAGGGACAAATGTAGCCTTTGGCTACTGTCCACCCCCCTTAACAACCTTCAGCTTTACCGGCCTGGCATTATTTCTATCCTTTTCGCTGATATGAGGGCCTTTATATTCGGGAACCACGGACCGGAGATGCTCGATCAAACGGGGCACATTCCGGCTCGTGGCGGCATAATCCAGATCATCCAGCACTTTAATCAACCAACTCCAGTCACAATGGCGGCTTTTGGCAAGAAGCACTTTCGAATGCGATGTTCCCTGCAAGCCCTCACTTTCATAAAAAATCTCTTCATACAGTTTCTCCCCGGGCCGTAAACCGGTATATTTTATTTGAATATCAGTACTTGGCGTGAGTCCCGACAATTTGATCATCTGTTCCGCCAAATCGCGGATCAACAAAGGCTCTCCCATATCAAGAACAAAAATTTCCCCGCCCCTGCCCATGGAACCGGCCTGAAGAATCAAGCTGACAGATTCCTGAATTGTCATGAAATAACGGCAGATGTCACGATGAGTCACCGTCACCGGACCACCGTTTTTGATCTGCTTCTCAAAAAGAGGCACCACCGACCCTGCCGATCCCAGAACATTGCCGAAACGGGTCGTGATGTAACTCGTTTCAGAACGTTCATTGAGATTCTGGCAATAAATTTCGGCAATCCGCTTGGTCGCTCCCATCACATTAGCCGGATTCACCGCCTTATCAGTTGAAACAAGAACAAAACGGTCTGCGCCAAAACGATCAGCAGCGTCAGCCACAACTCTTGTCCCTTGCACATTATTATGCACCCCTTCGGCCGGATTTAATTCAATCATGGGCACATGCTTGTAAGCTGCGGCATGAAAAACCACATCCGGAGAAAACTTGCGGAACACCCACCTCACCCTTTCCCTGTTCTTCACATCACCCAGAACAGTGATTATTTCCGTTTTCAACGACATGGCGCGCAGTTCATTATCAATAGAATAGAGATTAAACTCGCCATGATCAAAAAGAATAAGTCGGAAAGGGTTAAGTCCGACAATCTGACGGCATAATTCCGAACCGATGGAACCGCCGCTGCCGGTTACCAGCACGGATTTATTTTTCAGATAACCGGCAATGGCCTGCCGGTCAAGTTCAACAGTCTCCCGGCCCAGCAAATCCTTCAGTGTCACCGACCGCAGCTGGGACGCCTCCACATCATTACCCGAAATTTCATGAATTGAGGGCAGGGTTTTGCACTCCACCCCGACTTTCACGCATTCAGCAACAATGTGTTTCACGGTTTCCGCATTTGCTGACGGAATAGCAAGAAGAACCAGCTCTATACCCAGAAGACGGACAATTCCCGTCAAATTATCAAGGCCTCCATAGACACGCACACCATGAATTTCCCGCTTGTGCTTCTTAGGATCATCATCCAACATGGCAACGGGCAGATATTCCTGTTTATGAATCAGATCCCGGATGAGAAGTTCACCGGCATGGCCGGCGCCGGCAATCATTGTCCTTTTCCCCACTTTTTTACGAAAATCAAGACTCCTGTCCTTAAAAAGCCGGTAACTTACACGTGAACCCATCAGGCCAATAATCAGCAGCAAAGGAGCAAGGAGTAGAACCGAACGGGGCACCCCATGAAGCCGAAAAATAACCATTCCAACCAGAGTAACGACAAGGGAGGCAAGGGAGACCGATTTAAATATCCGAATGAAATCCGGCATAGAGGCAAAACGCCAAATACCCCGGTATAAGCCGAAGACCCAGAAAAAAGACACATAAACAGGAAGCGCGAGCAAGGTAAGCTGAAAAAAGGCTTTAAAATGATTTGCCGGAATCTCATGCAGATTAAAACGAAACCAGAAGGCCAGAAAAAGAGCCAATGGCACCCAAAGCATATCGTGGACAAAAGCGGCCCAACGGGTAAAGAGTATTCGTCGTAAATATTTTTTCAATCTGATATCCTCAAAACTTCAACTTTCTGATCAAAAAGAACAAATGTGTACTCTCATGCTGGGATTGCACCTCTGAAGAAACCTGATATACTACGATATTCAACCTGCCCCAGCTCTAAACAGGTAGATTTATGCCAAAGTCACATACCAAAGTGAAGTTACTATTTTTATTAACAAATTGACAATACTTTTTATTTTCCCTGTCTCTCTGAGCAAAAAAATACTGTGTCCGTGGTGACAGGGGAAACGAAATTTAGAAAACAATTCGTGTTTTTTTGACGATCAAGCTAATTCGACAAAAATGAGGGCAAACCAGTTGCATCCCTATTCTTCATCCATAGCCTATTTTCTCATGCATATCTTATGGCATGTAGGATTTTCTGAGACCAAAATGGCCGACTATTCGGTTGAAACTGTTCAAGATCGGGGCCCAGGTCAACCCTGAACTGATGAGGTGCGCGTCTGGTTGAGTGTAGTAAAATTGCCGCTATATTATTATTTCAAAAACATATAATAGAAATTTAAACATTTTTATGCTAATGAATCTTTGTGCTTGGACATATTTGGCCCATATATTTTCATGCTTGGCCACTCCGAAGTAAGATATGTAAATCCAGGCTTATCACTATTTTTTTCTGTGCCGTTTTTTCTTGTCAAACTTTTCAGAAAATGGGTGCATTTTATCATAAAAAACCCGGATATTAAATCAATGAATCGGACTGTACTCAGTGTTATTATTCCTGTATACAATGTCGAACTATATTTGTCTGCTTGCCTAGATTCAGTTTTAGAACAGACCCTTGAGAATATAGAAATACTTTGTGTTAATGATGCCTCACCTGATAGATCAATCGATATTTTGAACCAGTATGCCAAAAAAGATTCTCGTATAAAAATACTTCACCATAAAAAAAATTCTGGCTTAGCGGCTACAAGAAATACAGCTATAGAGGCGGCAAGAGGAGAGTATCTGTTTTTTTTGGACTCTGACGATCTCCTTTACTCATCGGCCAGTCTTTCCCAGCTTTACAACATTGCAAAGCAAGATGATGCCGATGAAGTCATCGGAGCCACCCTGAGGTGGAATGAAGAAACAGGGGAGCGGGGATATGGATACCATAAAGCCTATATAAAAAAAAACATCCGTGGCATTTCTCTTGACTCGGCCCCGTTCCTGGCCGGTAATGTCATTGGATGTAATAAACTGCTTAAAACCTCTTTTCTGAAAAGACATGATCTTAAATTTAATCCAGACCTCAAAAAATATGAAGACAATTCCTTTTCATGGAAAGTTCATCTGTTGGCCAAATCTATTTCTGTATGTAATTATACAACATATCTCCATCGGCTACGAGACAGTTCCGGTCCGCAATCTCTAATGATGCAAATTACAGAACTAGACTATCTGTACCGTGCTGGAGCAGCTGATGATATCCTTATTTTTTTAGAAAAAAATAAGGATTACAACGGTATTCGCCATATTGTTGACAAATATTTTATGCTGTGGCTTCAACGAGATGTTATAGCAATAGAAGACAACCAGTTTGATAAAGAGAAGAAAAATGAAATGTTAGAGGTATACCATAAGGTCCTGTCGCGTATACCCGAATCTTCAGCACAGCACTTCTCATACATACAAAAATTATTGTTACAATTAATGCGGGATAAACAATACGAGCGCGTATGGAAAAAAATCAGAACACCGCAAAAGAAGGCAAATAAGGCTCAACAAATAAAGCGGCTGCAAAACAAACTTAATGCAGTTTATAATTCTACATCTTGGCGATTGACTGCCCCTTTCCGTTTTACCGTTAAACAAATAAAAAAATTCTTTTAAATATGCGCGTAATTGTCCACATTGGTACCCCCAAAACGGGGTCTACGTTTTTGCAACATTTTTTTCTAGAAAATCGAAAAATTTTTCTAGAAAATAATATCTTTTTCCCGACAACAGGACTTGCCCCAATCAACCAATATAGGGGAGGGCGTTTTGCCTGTCATAACAGGCTTCTTAAGGCTATAGCAACACAAGATGAATTAGGCATTGATGCTTTTAGGCGTGAAATTGAACAGGCCGGAGCCCAAAATGTAATTATTTCATCTGAAAATTTTTCAATTTATCCTGATGCAATTGAGTTCATTGCCAGTCTATTACATCCTTTTGATGTAAAAATTATAGTATATCTTCGTCGACAGGATTTTTTTTTAGAGTCACTTTACAAAGAATTTATTAATGGTGGATGGTTGAAACTAACAGAAGATGTTGAAAAATTTTTTTTCGACTATGAGGGACCGTACGGTATTATTCCACGAAACTATAATAAACTGATAGCACCATGGGCTCAAGCTTTTGGTACGGAAAACATATTAGTTCGCCCTTTTGAGAAACGACAATTTTTTGAACAGGATCTGATAAGAGATTTCTTTCATGCGGTCAAACTTCCATGGAACAATGACTATACATATCCTGAGGAAACAGCAAAAAATATAAGCCCCGGTGTTCAAGTTAACAAGATACTACGTGATTTAAACAGAATCCCCCTACAACAGACGTACTACCAGGAAGCATTGAATATAATTTTCAGTGAACACCAGGAACCATCCTCGGGAAAAGGGAAAAAGCAGTTTTTTTCTTCCCCTCAGCTGCGTTATAACATTCTTAAAAAATATGAGGAGAGTAACAAACAGGTCGCCCGTACATATCTTGCAAGGAGTACCGGTAGGCTCTTTTATGCTCCCGAACCTGATCCTGACGGACAATTCACCCCAATCCGAACTACAAATATTGATTTAGTCTCTAAGCTATACTCAATCTTTCTCATGCAGTTTGGTAACGAACTGAACGATCAACTTGCAAATTCCTCTGAAGAGCTTAATAGGCACAAAGGAGAGCTGAATAAGCATGAGGAAGAGCTGAGTAAGCATGAGGAAGAGCTGAGTAAACAGGTGGGAGAGCTGCGTAACCAGGCGGGAAAGCTGAGTAAGCAGGCGGGAGAACTGCGTAAATATGCGGGAGAGCTGAGTAAGTACGGAGAGAGAATAAAACTTTTAGAACAATTCGCCAATAGAACAGAACAAACTCAAAAGCTGGCTACAGAGGAAATTAAGTCCTTAAAAAAAGAAATACTCACCGTTCGCAGACTAAGCAGAAAAAATTCTCTGGCTATCTGGATTAATGGCAGGAACAGGATATCACGTCGAATTAAGAACTTTCTTCATCGAGAAATACCCCTCATAAAAAATTCTGGGTTATTCGACAGCCAGTGGTATCTACAGCAATATCCAGAAGTTGCCAAATTTAACATGAATCCTATCCGGCATTATGTAAAAAAAGGCGTCGAGTTAGGGTATAACCCTTCGCCGAATTTCGATACAAAACTTTATATTCAAAACAATATGGCTGTTATGTTGTCCGGCTTAAACCCCTTAACTAGTTATATATTAAAACTAAATAAAACAAACAAAGTATCGTAATTAATTAAGTTATAAGCGATCACAGGCACCGAAGGTAAGTGAACGAAGTGAGACTCCGCTACCACGATCAGGCTGACATAGAGGGGCTATCTATAGTCTCACCCGCCCTGCTTACGGTAGGTAACGCAGACTCCGATCTCCAGCACCTGTGAACGATTATAGAATAAAGAGTTACTCGAAAGCTTGGTGTTTTTACCCCGTGATTGGTTACATTAAGTTGGCCTTGAGATTACATTCCTGACTATCTTTGCCGAGCAGAAACACCCACATCCGCAGTTGCTGGAGAAAACATGAAAACAACCCTTATTTGTATTAACACTTGTAACCGGTCGGATCGTCTTAAAGCATACTCTTACGATTTTATAAAGTTTTGTCGAGAAAACGATGGGTACGATTTCGTAATCTCATTAGATGGAAAAGATAAAAAAACTATAGAATTTTGTCAAAAATATAAAATCCCGTTACTGTATTCTGAAGAGAGAGAAGGCGTTGGTATCTCTAAAAATAGAGTTTTAGAAAAGTTTGATTATTATGATTATTATTTCTTCCTAGATGATGATGTAGAATTACTGAATGGAAACATATTCGATATTCATATTGACGTCGCGGATAAATGTGGCTTTTATCATCTGAGTTCGGGTGAAAAATGTCGATTTCATGGGAATGAACAGTTTGATGATTGTAGTGGAAAAAAAATTGCCTTCTATGATTATGGAAGTGGTGTGTTCAGTTTTTTTAACAGGAATGGTTTAAAAAAAGTTGGCGGACTTCACTCTGAATTTGCCAAACACAAAAGATTTGGACATACAGAGCATACATACAGATTTGTACATGCAGGATTGCACCCACAAGCATTTATAACAATAGATGAATGTTTTAAAGAATATTGTGCTTGGCATAATCCGCCGAGCGTAACGAGCACTAGTGGTATTGAGGTCACGAAAAATAGATTAGCAAGAGTTGAACAAGATATCATTGATCAAAAATTGATTTTTTTCCCAATTAACACTTTTAGCAGGTATAGCTACAATGAGTTTCATTTAGATGATGCAAAGATTGATTTTATTAAAGATATTTCTAGGTTAAACAAAGATGTACTACGGCTAGAAAAACAATTCTCTAGGGAACTCCACAAAAAAGACATGGAGATAAAACAGTGTAATAAATTGATTTTGCAAAGAGATCGGCAACTTCATAGGATACGGAATTCTAAATCATTTCGTATTGTAAAATTTTTTTTTCACACTATCAAGAAACTTGCAAAATAAGTGCGCCACTGTCTTAACATCAGCTGCTCGTTTAATAACAAGTGGTCGCAGATTACTTTTTACGTTTTAGCAGGCACTGTCCTGCCTATCAGGCATTTACAGACGTATATGGCCGATTGTCAGCATGGGGCTAACCTTCTCTCTCCCTCAATTAACCAACAAACGGGAGATGTGTGTCTTATTACAGCGATTTTCATCAGATTTTCAAAGATCATAGCCTCAACGGAATCTTTTTCTTCCTTGAGGCAGCAACCAAAGTGGTTGCATGGGTAAATAATGCTGGCAGAGCCACAGGATGGCTGCTGCCAATTAAAGCGTCACTGATTCAGGTAGTTACTTGAGCTTGGACAGACACTAGCTAGGTGTTACATGTTTAATATATTCTTAATGGCACTATATATAGTTATTGCCATACCATTCAACGCACATGCTTATCTTGATCCTGCATCAGGAAATGCCTTAGTTTCTGCACTTATAGCATTAGCTGGCACATCCATATATATGTGCAAATCTTTATTTTATAAAATTTTTAATCGCCAGCCAACATCCTTTTCAACGGATACCACTCAGTTAACGAATGCAGATAAAACCCTTATCATTTTTAGTGAGGGAAAAAACTACTGGTCAACATTTCGTCCTATAGTCAATGAACTTATTAAAAAAAAAATTTACTTTCGATATTTTACTCTTGATGTGTATGATCCTGCTCTCTGTATCGATAGCAAATTTATGCAGTCGAAACTGTTTTCAAAAAATCGACGGTCATTTGCAAAATTAGCTAAAATTAAAGCACCTGTAATGCTAGCGACAACTCCGAATATAGGTGCATTGAATTACCCAATGAAAAGGTCTTTACAAGTAGGTCATCTTGTACATATTTTTCACGCCATGGCCAATATTGCTGATTACAGAAAAGGCAGTCTTGATTATTACGATTCTGTTATCATGGTTGGAGACCATGAAAAGATACCTATTCGCATGGTGGAGGCTGCTCGACAAACAAAGAAAAAAGAACTGGTGACTTGTGGCTTACCTTACCTCGATGATTTATACAGACAAAAGCAGGATTTGAAAACAATTGAAACAGATCTCAATAAAATAAGTACAACTATTTTAGTGGCTCCATCTTGGGGAAACAAAGGTTGCTTCTCAGAGTATGGTACTGACTTCGTAGAACATCTTTCTCAAGCTGGTTATGCTATAATCATTAGAGTACATCCTCATTCCCAGATCTTTGAACCGGATGCATTGTCCCATTGGCAGGAAACAACAAGCAAACTACCAAATGTCATATGGGATACAGAAACTTTTGGAACTAAAGCCATGCAACAAGCTGACATTCTGATCTCGGACACATCATCTATTCGCTTTGATTTTGCATTTCTATACAATAAGCCTGTTATTACACTGGATATTCCAATAGAAAGTCGGGAAGAATATGAAGCTGTTTACCTTGATCAACCTTGGACAGAAATGGTTGCAAATCAAATTGGCGCTGTGGTAAACCATGAATCGATTGATAACCTTTCAGAGATAGTGAACAGTACTCTACATGATTTTCCTCGACAAAAATTAAAAAAATTAAGAGATGCAACCGTTGCTAATTTCGGTAATTCAGCACCTGAAATTGTGTCATATATTTTAAAGAAAATAAATGAAAAACAAATAACGTCTATTGACAGTAAAATAATAGAGGAATTACACGAAGTGAAGCAGAAACTAGCAGAAATGCATAAAGAAATTAAAGACCTTCAAGCAGCACAACAAAAAAATTAAAATGTCATTTTACCATTATACTATTTTCCCACTGGAACAATTTTTAGCTTTCCTCCTTTCTTTACTGCATGGAATAACCGGGTCGTATCTCCTTGCTATTATCCTGCTTTCCGTTGTTGTTCGCATAATAACCACGCCTCTTGAAAAAATTGCCCACAAAAGTGTAATCAAAGAGCAGGCTATCAGTTCTGTTCTTACACCACAGATTGCTCAGTTAAAAAAGACCTTCAAAGGAGAGGAAAGACACGAAGCCATAAAACGTTTATATACACGCTACTGCTATCATCCTGTCTATGCCGTACGATCAATGTTTGGCCTCCTGGTACAACTACCATTTTTTCTTGCCGCATTTTTCATGATCAGTGAATCAACAGCCATAGAAGGTGTTATTGTGCCCTTGATAGGTGATTTGGGCCAACAGGACAAGCTACTTTGGGGCGTTGTTAACCTTCTGCCTTTTATAATGACCGGGGTTAATTTATTAGCACTTTATAGCACACCTCATTTCTCTAAAAAAGACTATATTCAAGGCGTTTGTATTGCCTTTCTTTTTTTGGTTTTGCTGTATTCTTCCCCGGCCGCACTTCTTATTTATTGGACTGTCAATAATCTCATTTCTTTATGTAAAAATTTTCTCTCCTTGAATTTTTTTTCTAAAAAAAGAAAATTCAAAGTAACTAAAAAAGAAAAGAAAGTTGCAAAACAATCTCAAGAAGCAACGTTATTTTGGCAAGAAGAATCTCATTATGGACAAATTCTCAGACTAGGCGCATACTTTTTTTTCTTTTTTGCCCTACAAGAAATCATCTGTCTACTTGCTATAGAAGGCTGGGAGACAATAGCAAGCAAAAAAGTATTCGCTTTTTCAGGTCTTTCTCTTGGCTTGACTATTGCGTCGCTTTACGCAAAAAAGGCAAAACTTAAATTTTTAATACTACTATTACTATGTGTTTTTCCTGTTACCTGTTGGGCGTATTATTTACCAAGGAAACCTTATCACATATTGAATCCAAACTTATTGGCTATAGTTTTTTTGCTTCTCGCATCAGTAATAGCATTATTATCACGAGTTAAACAGCACAATTTTAATACAAAAGAATACTTTCTCTATACTCTTTTAGCCAGTTTGGTAGGATTCGTTTTTCACTGGTCCAACAATATAGACTACCTGTCTCTTGAAACAACTTCTTTATATTTTATCATAGCTATTATACTTCCTCTGATTTTCTGTACATTAACTTTTGCATTTTTATGCAACACCAGCAAATATATTCATCTTGAGGGAATTGGTGCCTGTTGTTTGTTAAGTTTTTTGTTTTTGCCAACTGTGCATGAAGTTCTAATTTGGAACAATTATCTTGCAGAATATGCTCTATTACTATCTATTTTATTTATTCTAATCTCCTTCTTGCTATACAAAAAAAAAGAAACTATCTATGTATTCTTTGGTATTGCTATTTTAGCAAATAGCTTTTCTGGTTTTTCCCAGATTATTTCCTCTCAAAAGACGAACCAACAAACAAATAAAACTCTCGCAAAAAGATTGAATTTCACCAAGAAATTAGCAACCGATAAATTAGTAAAACCAAATATCTATTTCTTAATTGCTGAATCAACGCCAGACCTCACCACGACAGAACAACTTGGGGTATCAACGGAAAAAATGACAGGACTCTTAAAAAAATATGACTTTAAAATCTATAATTCTACCTATTCACTAGGAAGGAATTCACTGTCTAGTGTCTCAACAACTTTAAATCTTATGAAGGGTATTAAAGGTAAATCTGCTGCTCGTAAAGTTATTGCTCGCAAAATTAATGCAGGTGATTCCTTTGTAAATCGGTGGTTACAAACAATTGGATATCATACTGTATCCGCGATGAAACCCTTTATGACAGGAGAGTACAATTATTACGACGAATATCCTGGATCTCTGAGCGCTCAAAAGCAAATTCAATGGGATTTCTTCAAAATAATTTTACAAGGCATAGGCCAGCGAGAATTTAAATTTGATATCGGTTTCAATAACAACTCTGATAGTAATAAAAAAACTGACTCGAGCCAAAAAAACGATTATGAACAATTTCTAGAAGAGGTTATAAAGAGAAACAAAGCTAATCCTACCTTTGTTATCTATCATGGAAAGGTACCCATGCACTCACAAAATTCTGGTGTCTGCCGTGAAGACGAAACAGAGAGATATATAAAATCTTACAAAAAAGGCCTCATTCTGTTAGAAAAAAAACTGGCCCTTTTAAGAAAATATGACCCTACTTCTATAGTTGTTATTATGGGTGATCATGGTCCCTATCTACGGGGAGACTGTACTGTTCTTAAAAATTATCAACCGGAGCAGATTACAGAACTACTCATGCGTGACCGTATCGGAACACTTGTCGCAATTCATTGGCCAAATAAAAATAAAGCGGCAAAATATGACAAGAAACTCCTGCTGAATCAAGACATATTCCCTATAATATTCTCTTACCTTTACGATTCTCCTAAGCCGCTTTCGTTACAACTAAAGCCTGTTGCAACGTTTTTTGGTAGAACGATAGATAATGGAAAATTTCTATAGTGATTATCCCTGATCTTTATGGTGGAGTCTCCCCAGCAGTTCCCGATATAACCCTTTTGACCGATTTTCAACGAAAACATCCCGGCTGCATTTTCATAACAATATGACCAAACTTTTTCATGAAATAATAGACAACCGATCTGCTTTGGTTACTCTGGTAGACGTCAATATCAAGACAACGGTGGCGACTACCAGACTTGGCTGGTTATGGTGGGTAATTAACCCGCTAATCATGATGGGAATATATTACTTTTTTGTCCATATCATTATGGACCGCGGTGAAGAGAACTATCACTTGTTTGTCCTGACCGGCCTGATAGCCTGGCAAAGTTTCCGCGCAGCCCTGACCGGGACAACTAATGTTATATTAAAGAACAAGCAGCTTATTCGTCAAATTGCGTTACCAATTGGAATGTTGACGGCTATTCCTATATTGGTTCAACTATTTTTTAATTCTTTTGGTATTATCATTATCCTGATTTGGAATTATCCAGTCGCTGGGATTCATTCTCTATCTGTGGTTCCACTGCTTATACTTATAGGATTAGTTGTATATGGGCTTGGTCTTTTTTTATCGGTTATTAATGTATACCTGAGGGATACGAAACAGATCATGGCCTACGTGTTACGCGCAGGTTTCTTTCTAAGCCCTATCCTGTATCCTGCTTCGCGTGTGCTTGACTCTGCAAAACTGCCGGAATTTGTCAAAACAGTATTTAATCTAAATCCTATGTGTTGGATAATCACTGCATTAAGAATGGTCTTGCTTGATGGCCGGATGTTTAATTGGCAAAATTTTTTTACGATGCTGTTGATCAGCCTCATGATAATTCAAGTCGGCCTCTTTTGGCTTCGCGCGAATTCCTCCAGAATTATCAAAATGTTGTAGGAGTGACTAGTGCCTTCATTTCTCATCACTTTGGTATCATGGGCCAGTAAAAGGGCTGGAATAGGTATACTAAACACTGATTCCGGCTTTCACTACCTCCAGGACGATTACCCCGCTCTTCACCAATTACCATTTTCTTCTTATCGGGGTGTTGCACTCTTCGAACGACATATCTACCTGGCAACCTCCCATAGTATCCGCATTTATGATTGTAGTAATGAGCCGGAAACACCTTTTTTTACTTTGCAACAAGAGATCAGATATTTTGATTGGTCGTTATTAACTGGACAACCTCCATATGTTGGTTTAGTCCCAATTTTGCTCTCAAAAAAACGTAATAGGATTCTGGTTGCCAACAATTCTCAATGCTCAGTAGATGCACTCTCTTTGAAAGGAGATTTTGTTAAACGATATTCTCTTTGGGATATAGCGCCTGATATTTTTCAGCTACCGGAGCAGTTTGACTTGCAATTTACATATGGTCAAACCCGTCAATTATGTGAAACCACAGATGGTTCCATATATATGACAGTGGCAAATTGTAGTAAAAGCGGTAATGGAAAAATTATTGATTTAGATTCCGGTGAATTGTTGCTGGACGGATTGCAAGATCCCCATGGTGGCATCATTTCACATGGGCTTTATTTTTTGCAGGATGTTGTCCAAGGCCCTTATGGACGGACCCCTGATAATGGTAAGCTCATGGCTTATAATATCAAACAAAATCAAAAAATCGGTTTCGATGGGTTGGCATGGGAGGCAACACTGAAAAGTGATGAAGATAAGAAAAAAAGTAACCCTCAACAATTACGGGGTATAGCCGTTGCCGGCGATAAAATTTACTGTGGGGCCAGTTTTTTCGGCAACCCATCCGTACAACAAGTTCCCAATCGCATTGTTTCTTTTGATATCATGACAAGTCGTCAACTGGAGTCTTTTGATCTTCCCGACCTGGTTGAATTTCGTCATCCACAAATTTTTGCCATGACATTAATTCCTGATGATTGGCAACTCCCTAATCCCGACAAAAAATTAACCTTTTTTCTTGCTGGAAAACAAGTTGTCCCGCAGCCATATCAGCCTGCTACTGAAGCAGAAGCTACTCCAGAAAAAAAAGAAAAAAAGTCTTCGACTACCGAGAATTCAACTGGTACGCAATCAACTGTGTTACCCGGCAACAATAAGACGGTTCCTGAGAAAAATAATTCCAGCCTTGATAAAGCCAGAATTCAAACAAATTGTAAAAAAACAACTAACAAAGCAAAAAAGAAGAAACTGGTGCGAGGGGCACGATCGATATTTATTAATCACGTGAGTCTATGCTACCTGAGAACCGGCAACTTTCTCTTTTCTTTAAACAAAAAAGAACGAACGGGTAGGGAATATTGGGCACTGAGAGATATTTCAGTATCCTTCTATGAAGGAGACACTGTAGGACTGATTGGGCGAAACGGTTCGGGTAAAAGTACTCTCTCCATGATGATAAGCGGGGCATTGAAACCGGATAAAGGAAAAGTGATAACTCAGGGGAAAGTTCAGCTATTAGCTCTGGGAATCGGTTTTCGTCCCCAATTAACCGGACGTGAAAATGTTATGATCAGTGGCTCCATACTTGGCATGCCAAGAAAAAAAATCAAAGCAAGAATGAATGAGATTGAAGCGTTTGCCGAACTCGGTGACTTTTTCGATGAACCCATCCGAACCTATTCAGCTGGTATGAAGAGTCGGCTTGGCTTTGCTGTTTCTACGGCGGTGCAACCGGACATACTCATTCTTGATGAAGTCATGTCCACTGGCGACGCAGCTTTTCGAAATAAAGCAAACAAGCGCATGGAAGAGATGCGAGGGCGAACCAAAACTGTCGTTGTTGTTTCTCATAGTCCTGCTCAAATCAAGGCATTATGTTCACGTGTAGTATGGCTGGAAAAAGGAAGAGTACTCATGGATGGCAGTATTGAAGATATACTGCCTATCTATGAGCGTTTTTGTAAAAATCCTGATCAATGGCTGACTGAACATCCGGAAATAGCTGATTTGTTGATCTAGCCAGCTGCTGGTCTGCCAATCAGCGCTCTCGTCACCTCTGCTTCATTACATGACAGTCAGATTGCCATTCCGTTGATCAAGCAAAGCAGCGGTAAGGTTAATTATCCTTATGACCTAATTAAATTGGTTACTATTAAATGTCCCTTGTCAGTTTTATAATTCCTGTTTTTGAGGTGGAAAAATTCTTGCCATGTTGCTTGGATTCGATTCAAGGTCAGACTATGGCAGATATTGAAATTGTCTGTATAAATGATGCTTCACCGGATCAGTCTAAAAATATTATCGAGGCCTATTCGCGAAAAGATCCAAGAATAAAACTCCTCGATCTAAAGAAAAACAGGGGTAAGGGATACGCAAGAAATCAAGGAATTAAGGTTGCTCGAGGTCAATATATTCGAATGGTTGATCCGGATGATTTTATACCCATTGATAGTACGGAGAAACTTTTAAATACTGCTATTCAGTATGAAAGCAATTTTGTCCGCGGGGGATTCTGGCGTTGCAGGCAGAATGGACAAAAACTCCGGAAAGGTGGACGTTACCCTGAGAAACTCCTTATCAATGCTTCTTTTCATAAAGATAAGGAGTTATGGTTCTTTGACCAGCACACCACGTATCTCTTTAAAACAGATTTGATAAAAAAAGCAGGTGCCCAATATGATGAAAATATGTCCAATGGTCAGGATGTAGCGTTTCTTCTTCCTCTCGTTTCTTATATGGAGAAAGTATCGCTTATTCCAGAAACAGTCTATTTTTATCGACGTAACCAAAAATCGGTTATGAATAGTCACAAAAACAAACAATATTATCTGAATCTTTTTCGATTATATGAAATGGAGTATGAACAGTTAGCGGCAAAAGGCTTTCAGGAGCAGGTGGATTATTTTATTTTTTATCACCTTTCGGTAATTTTGCCGAAAATTGTATTGCCATCTATCCCTGACAATTTACAGAGGCAGGAATCGCTGGAAATTTTAACAAATTTAAAAAATGTAATTGATACCTATGATATAAAAAATCTGTGTTTTGCTTCGCAGTATAGCTGGCAGAAAGAGCGAACCGTGCCACTTATATCGAAACAAATTGTTCTTTTGTTATCCGAAAATTATATTCGGGAAGCGTATGAAGTCATAAAAGAATATGGGGTAAATAAAAAGAAGATAAAGGCTCAAAAGAAAAAAATCCGTTCTTTGCTGGATTCTACTTCATGGCGTATAACCGCTCCTCTACGCCAAATTATAAAAACTTTTCGTAAATAGTTGGAGATTTTGTTGTGCCTGCCAGATTGGCATCTCGTTGCCTCCTAAATATTTACGCATAAATATTTGTTAATCAAATTCCCAAACCGCATTTTTCAACCAGATAAATACAGATCTTGTCGAATAGTGGTAAATCGGTTCTTGCTATGCCAATATTTTTTTTTGATACCTCAGGGTTAAAGCTCTTTAACTCAATCGTAGAATTGTAATCGTTTAGTATTTCTTTGGTAATTTTTTCTCGAGCAGATGGATCCCGTACCCAGTCCTCAAACATAACATCAATACATTTCACTCCCTCATTATTAAAAAATTGCTGTTTGCACTGTTTGTACTGTTTCAATCTACTGTATTTACTTGCATAGAACCTTGGAAAGCTGTAGCTGAAAAATTTATTGGATCTGAATTGGTCACAGTATTGATCAGACATTCCACGATTCACAGCGATGTAAT